>CANHCU010000058.1 GCA_947459185.1 Planctomycetaceae bacterium
GCCCGCATGTCGTAATAAAAGCCTTCGCCAACGGTCGGACCGAAGGCCAACTCGACATCGGGGAAGAGCCGCGATACCGCACGGGCCATGATGTGGGCGGCCGAGTGCCGCATCACGGGCAGCGCCCGCGAGTCGCCGGCCGCGAGCCATTCAACTGCAGCCTCTCCAGTGGCGGGCAGGGGTGCGTCGAGCCCGACGGCCTGGCCGTTCAAGAGAGCAGCAATCGGCCGCTGCCTCCGCGGACCCTTCTTGATCGCCTCGGGGACAACATCGCCCACCCGTGCAGCCTGGGGAAACTCACTGACGACGCCATCGGCAAAACGGACGGTGGGCATGATGATGGACCGGGATGGAATGGAATCGGGGCAGCCGGTTTCAGCCGGGGAAACCCAGAGTCGGGAAAACCAGAGTATCGACGGCGCCGCGGCCGCGAGGCAAGGCCGTTCCCGGCCGGGGGCGCTCCCACCCGTGGCAACAAGATTGCATCTTATTGGCCTTTTGTCGGACTTGGAGGCCGCATTCGGCACGTCGAAAACGCCGCCGGGCCGCAGACAATTTCCACGAGGGCTTCGTCCGCAGCTTACTCGGCACCCGTGCCGCTGAGCAGGTCGAACGTGAACTCTTGACGGCTCTTCGTCGAGACCTCCGCCTCCAGCGACGTGGCGTCGTTGTAGTGGGCCGGGATGTATTGCTCGAGCGCGGTCATCCCGGGCGTCAATTCCTTCGCCTCTTTCTTGGGGCGTGACGCCAGAATCTCAATGCGATACTCCCCGGGCCGGCAGCGGAGTTGAAACCGTCCGTCGCGGATGCGGCCCCCCTGCGGCGCGATACTCTTGTCGGCCGGATAGAAAGAGATCGCCCCGTCCGCGAGGGGCTGTCCGTCGAACGTGACGCTGCCAGAGACGACGACCATGCCGTCGCTTCCGCATCCGAGCGTCCCGCAAAGAAGCAAAGCACCTGCGAGAAATGCAGCCGCGTTCATCCACGACGCCGCACGTCCGCTATTCAGGCACATTGCCTATCTCCCCGCCGCTGCGGCTTCCGACCGCCTGCCAGATCTGCACGCTGATTTCGTTCGTCACGAATCGCACGGCGCCGTCGGCCATCGCGGCATTGACACCACCGGCGTGGTAGCTGCGGGCGGCGATGACGTGATTGGCACCGGACCCACCCACACAAGGCGCCAGTGAGCGGGCATTGGAGCAGTAGGGCAGGCGATCGTTGACGGTCGTGTTCGGCGTATGAAACGTACTGAAATTGCAGCCGCCGTGCATGTTGTTGTGGTAGCGGCCACGGGTGTCATCAACGCTACCGACAGGCTCGGGAACGAGCATGATCTCGCTGACGGCAACCGTCTTGGAGAGACCGTCTGTCACGTCTTTGGTTTTGACGGCGGAAAGGGGAAATGACAGTCCATTCAGTTGGGCCGTCCCTGCAGACGTTGTTCCGTAGGTCTGGCTGCCTGCCGAGAGCAAATAGTTGCCGTGGAAGCCCTGATTGTTGCCCGACGCGGGGCCATCTTTGCTGTTGAGCTTGGGGTTGGTCGGGTCCGAGGGGCACATGAAGCCAGGAACACCCGTGGCCTTCTGCGGCAGGCTCCCGTACGAGTAGCCGGTCGCAGGGGCCGGGGCGCTCTGCCACGTGGAACTCAACTAAAATTTCCACTGGGCGTCATACATCGACTGCTCTTCCACGAACGGCAACACATAGACGAACCACGACCATCGGCGGTTGCCATACGTGATGCCGTCGATGGTGGGACCTGCATTGTCGAGCCACGTCTGTGCCCCCATGGGAAAAGTCCTCTGCGCATCGACGCGATTGAGCACCCCGAGCACCAGTTGCTTGACCCTATTCTGGCACGTCGACCGCCGCGCGGACTCACGGGCGACCTGCACGGCGGGGAGCAAGAGGCCCACCAGCGTGCCGATGATGGCGATGACGACCAGCAGTTCGACCAATGTAAAACCGCGGCGACGAGCATCCGCCGCGTTCACGTACGCCCCACGATGACCCACGCTGCACCCCGCAGGAAAAAGTTCTCGGGCCGGACACACCCTCCTAACGCAGTATAACAGGGTGGGGGTCTGCGAGACCGCCCTTGCGTGACGGTTCGGCAACAAGATCGGCAGATTTTGGCAACCGTGGCACATCGTGCCCGGACGGGGTTCCCTTCAAAATCCGTCTGGAAGTCCGTTTTTCTGCGTCACTCCGGCATATCGACAACGAAGACCTGGTTGTGCACCTTGGCCGCTGCGTCCCCAGGCTGCGTGCTGCGGCCGGCCACGCTCCGCATGAAGGCGATCCGCCGGCCGTCGGGCGAGAAGATACACGCCTCCGGCCGCGGCGGCGCGGGAATCGTGCGGTCGGTGAGCCGCGTGCTCGCGCCGCTGGTCACATCGACGATAAACACGCTTGAGTCGGCGACGTACGCGATCCGTCGGCCGTCGCCGCTCCAGCTGAAGCTGCTCGCCACGCTCCAGTCGTCGTGCGTCACCTGCACAGGCGTGCCCCCATGGGGGCTCACCGTGAAGAGCTGCACAACGCCGCGATCATCGCGCATGAGAAACGCGATTCGCGAGCCGTCGGGGCTCGACCGCAGCCAGTGCCGCGGACCGTCGATCCCCGGATAGCGACGGCTGGCAGTGAACGTGAGCCGCCGCTGGATCACGCCGCGAGGCGGCGCTGGACGAGATGTGGGCGTGCCCGCAAGGGGCTGTTCGCCTGCGACCGTCAGCTCATCGAGGTCATCCGGAAGGTCGCACACGAAGACCTCACTGATCGTACGCCGCCCGCCGAACGCGGCGTCAGGCACGACGACATGCCCCTGAAACGCCAGCGCATACCGCTGCCGCGTGCCGTCGGGCCGCAGGTAGCCGTGCGTGCCGATCCACGCCTCCTCGAACGCCTTCGAGATCTCATCGCTGCCGGGAGTCGGCTCGTCTGTGAGCCGTGTGACGAGCACGCTGAACGCCGTGCCGTCGTGATTGCGTGCGTGCGTCCGCGGCACCGGCACCGGCTTCCCACACACGCTCACGCCGACGCCACGGAGATTTTTTTCGCGTGGCACCGCCCGGCCCGGCCCGGTCTCCGGGGCAGCATCCAGCACCGCGTCTTCATACGTAAAGCTCACGAGCCTGCCGTCGGGGCTCACGACATGCACATGGCTGCCTCCGCGGAGCGCGCCTGTCGTGAACGGCGGCACGAGGTCGCGGGCATCGAGCCGTTCGATCACACCGGGCTGCGACGCCCGCACGACCACGCCCTGCCGACGTGCCGGACCATACTGCCAATCGGCCGTGGGATGCTCGGGGCCAAGAATGAAAATCACCCGGTCGTCCACGGGGCTGGCCGTCACAACGCCGCAGCAGGCCCCGTTTCGCGACTCATAGAGAATCTCGATCCGCCCGGACTCGACCTCGACCCGTTCGATCCGCGTGCCGTCGAAGACGGAGCCGTCGGGGCTCGACCGCGTGTCGTAGACGATCCACCGAGAGTCGGGCGACCAGACGCCTGAGTTGGTGAGCATGTGGCCGTGGGCGGCACAGGTGACCTGTCGCTCATGCATCCGTGCAACTTCCCGCAAACGAGACATTCCTACGACCGGGCTGCGAGCACTTCTTCGAGCTTTTCGGCGACGCCAAGCTCTTTGGCCCACCGCCGCATGTAGGCCTCGTCGAGGTCGCCCTGCGTGAAGAGAATATCCTGCACGTCGATGAGGTCTCGCGGACGGCTTGCGATCAGCTTGAACAGAATCAGGTCCTCGGCGGTGACCAGGCTGACAGGCTGTTCTTCGACCGCGCACGTCACGCGTCGAGCGATGACCTCCTGCTGAAAAGCAGTCTCCGCCAGAAACACATCCGCATCGATGCCCTTGCCATCGAGATACAGACGGATTTTCACGAGCGGCATGCCGCCCACTTGGTCGACCCAGCCGCCTTCATATGCCGTCGGAATCGAGTAGCCAAGCTCCTCGACCGCCTCGAATAGCCCGCGGAGCCGCTCGCGGGCAACGGCGAGCGTGAAGTCAACGTCGTAGGTTGGACGAGGCAAGCCGTATGCCCGCACGGCGATGCCCCCCATAATCGCATAGGGCAGCGACAGCCGGTCGAACAACGCGACCAGTTCGTGGATGACGTCAGTGAGATCCTTCACGCGACTTCTCGTGGAGAGGATTTTTGCAGCCGGGACAGCGCCGCGAGAATGCGCTCGTTGCGAAGATTGTTTTCCCGTTCGATGAGTTCAAAGCGGCGGGCAACGACATCCTCGCTCCCCTGCAGCAGGTAGGGCGTGTTGTCCCGCATCATCTCGAAGGTCAGATCGAGTCGTTCGCCGACCGTCATGCGGCGATACTGGTCGAGGGTTTCCTGGCTGAGCATGGCGGGTTGACCCTTGGCTGCGGGCTGCAAGGTGAGTGCGGCACGATCGCCGCCTCACCCGATTGTATCAAGGGCAGACAGCGGACGTCTGCACGTACCGCGGCGGGAGACTCGGCCTCCGAGATGGTTCGCGGCAGCCTCCTACGCGCCGGTCTGCGCCGCCGCTTCCTCGAGCAGCCGGATCCACGGGCCGACGAAGTGGCCGCTGTCGCGATACGTGCGGCCGCTCACGAGGCTGCCGTCGATCACGCACGCACTGTCGACGAAGATACCGCCGGCCACTTCGAGGTCGAACCGGCATTTCGGCACGGTGGCCATCTTCCGCCCCCGCACGCAGTCGGCGTAGGCCGGAATCTCGACCCCGTGGCAGACGCTGGCCACCGGCTTGTTCTCGCTGAAGAAATACCGGGTGATCCTCACGAGATCCTCGTCATAGCGGATGTACTCGGGCGCCCGACCGCCGCTATAGAAGATGCCGAGATAGTCGTCGGGCCGCACGTCGGCGAAGGCGAGATCGGCGTTGATCTGATAGCCCTCCCACTCCTTCGTGATCGTCCAGCCGGGCCGCACCTCGTGGAGCACCATCTGGTAGGTCCGCCGCTCGGGCGCGATCACGACCGGCTCGAACCCCGCCTCCTGGAGCCGGTAATACGGATAGAGCGTGTCGACGGTCTCGGTGGCGTCGCCTACCACGATCAGCACTTTGGGGATTGTTTTACGCGCCATGGATTTCCGATTCGTTCTCCTAAATACAGCCGGGAGGGGGGGTTTTGTTCAAGGCCGGCGGTCGTGCGGTGGACCTGGGACACGTCGGAGCCTGCTACGAAGAGCGGCGGGGCCGCGTGGTACGGGCATCAATTCGGCGGGTTGAGGCCCGTTCCACGATGGCCTGGGGAATCAGCACCGTCTTTTCGGCAGGCTTGTCACCGACGCAGACTGCCTTGAGCATGGCAAGGGCCTGACGGGCCGCCTGTTCGACGTTGCCCTGCACAACCGTCAGGGCTGGTTTCGTGAACTCCGTGAATCGGTTTTGCCCGGCGTGGGCAATCACGCTCACATCGCCCGGCACCTCGATCCCAACCTCCTCGAGTGCACGCAGCACCGCCAACGCGCCGGTCCAGTGGAGACAGAACACCGCCGTGGCATCGAACTTGTTGTTGTTCTGGAACAGCCAGCGGCGGAACTTCTCGTAGGAACCGACGATCGAATCGGAGCCGGGCTCCACGGAGCCGTCGATGACCAGTCGTCGCGGATCGGCTTCGCCCGCCTCCCGGATCGCCTGCTCCCAGCCATCGAGCCTGCTCTTCATGCCCTGCAGTTGCGGCTCGCTGAGGAAGGCGGCGATGCGTGTGTGCCCCAGATTCTGTAGATGCCGCGTCGCCATCCAGCCGGCCGCGCGGTCATCGTCTGCCACGCACATCATTCCCGCCGCCAACTGTGGTTCCCAGAGCATGACGCTGGGCTTTCCGGTTTCATGGAGGATCTCCTCGAGGCCGCTCTGGATCGACGACGGCAGAACCACCACGCCGTCATGGGCCTGCACGGCCCTCGTCAGAATCTCCCTCCAGTGCACCCCCCATTCCTTCCCCCACTCCGCACCGTAATGCACCGATTCCAGCGCACACCGCTGCCGACGTGCCTCGTCAAGCAACGCCTGATTCGTCGTGTTGTAGTCGGGACTGCTCCAGTTTGGGCAGAGCACCAAGACGTTCAGCACCGCATCGCGGCTCCGGACGCGACTCGACGTCACGAGCCGCTTCTTGCCGGCGGGGCGGGTGATCAGCCCTCGCGTCCGCAACGTCCGCAGCGCATGCACGACCGTCCCCTGCGAAACCTTGAACCGCTCCATGAGCTCCGTCACCGGCATGACCGGCGTGCCTGGAGGTAGCTGGCGAATGTCGCGTTCGAGCAGTTCGGCCACGCGGAGATGCTTTGGGGAAGCGTTGCGACGGACTGATGGCATGAGATGGACGAGCCATGGTTGGGTGGGGCGGTTGGCAAAGGATAGCCGACGCCATCATCGAAGGCTTCTACAATCATATCAACATAAAAAGTATTAAGATTTGCATTCAGAGGAAAAAGTTAATCATTCAAGAAATCTGATTTTCGTTGACATCGACTATTTTGAGCCGTAGAATCGACGCAGCGAAATCAACGCGATTCGATCATGTTGACACGCATAAGCTTCAGATAGGGGGATTTTCCATGGCCAGGTCTTCTGTTCGCATCCGTGACGCCTTCACGCTCGTCGAACTGCTCGTTGTCATCGCGATCATCGGCACACTCGTCGGCCTGCTCCTGCCGGCGGTGCAGGCGGCGCGGGAAACGGCCCGCCGCAGCAACTGCATGAACAATATGAAGCAACTGGGGATCGGGCTACAGAACCACCACGATGCGCAGAAAGCCTTTCCGCGGCTCCAATTCGACAACTGCGCCCCGCCGGCCGTCTGCTCGGATACCGTAAACACCTGGATGAAGGGCGGGTTCGTAAGCCTGTTGCCCTACATCGAGCAGAACGACACGTACCAGCAACTGTACGCCAGCAGCACGCCAGGAGGCGGAGCTTCCTACAGCAAGTGGGCCTACCCAGCCTTCCAAAGAACGATCGAACCCTACGTCTGCCCGTCCGATTTCTTTCCACGGGGGGCAGGAGAGTCGCCGCCACGTGGCACCCGTAACTACGTTATGTGCCAAGGCGACCGCTGCTCAGGCTGGTCCGCAGACATCCGACGTGGGGCGTTCCTCTGGGGAGCCAACGCATCCAAAGCAACCCAGATAAAAGACATCACAGACGGGCTCAGCAAGACGCTCGTGCTTTCCGAGCGGGCGATCGGGGCCGACAACAGCAACTCAATCCGTGGCGACACCGCCTTCTCCGGTTCGGTGACGTCGAACCCGGCGGGCTGCATGAGTACCGCAGCAGGCGACAAGTACGTCGATCCCACGCAGATCGTCGGAGCCGGCGGGTTCTCGAAGACCGGCCGGCTCTGGGCTGACGGATGCCCCTATTACGGCGCCTTCAACACGATCCTGCCGCCGAACAGTCCATCCTGCTCGATTCGGCTGGGCAGCGGCGACCGCGTCAATGGCGTCTTCTCGGCAAACAGCTATCACCCTGGCGGCGTGGTCGCCTGCATGGCGGACGGGGCCGTCCTGTTCGTCGCCAACAACATCGACTGCGGTGATCCGACACAGTCGTACCCCTCGGCAACGACTGGGAAGAGCCCCTACGGCGTCTGGGGGGCCATGGGAAGCATTAGTAGCGGCAGTACCGAACTACTCACCACCGCCTTCTAAAAGGGCCGCCAACGCGTGCCAAGCCGCCTGACTCTTGTGACAGTCGCTCGCCCCGGCAGCTCTGCGATCCCCCATCGGTTCGGCATCTGCTGGCTGCCGGTGGACTACTTCTCGAGGCTCATGTTCGTCATGGCCGTCAGCCTCGTCTTTGTCAGCCTTGCTGGCGGCTGTCAGCGTGGCCCCACGCGACCGAAGACCGTGCCCGTCGACGTAACGGTCTCCTACAAAGACAAGCTCGTATCGGGCGCGACGGTCGTTTTCGTCCCGAAGGGCGGCCCAAGGGGCGCCGTCGGCCGCACCGATGCCCAGGGGCGGGCGAAGCTGATGACTTTTGTGGCTGGCGATGGCGCGATGCCCGGCAGCTACCGGGTCACGATCGACAAACTGCTCGACGAGGCGGGGCCCGCTGGCAAGACCCAGGAGGAATACGAGGCGTTCTGGAAGACGCAGAAAAATGGTCCCGCCGGTCTGCCACCGCTCAAGTGCGAACTCCCCTGGAGGTACGGCCAGATCGAAAAAACGGAACTCACCGCCGAGGTCAGCGAAAAGGGGAAGAACAGCCTCCGCTTCGACCTCGTGGACTGACCATGCCGCCATCCCCTCTCCGCTGGCTTGGATCGCTCGTCCTGATGTGCTGCGGCACCGTCGTGGCGGCTGAGCCGGCCCGCGATCCCGGCCGCGACTTCGACCTGCAGGGGTTCATCGACGCCGCCGTGAAAGCTGGCACCACGCACGTGCGGGTGGAGCCCGGCCGCTACCGCGTGAAGCCGCAGCAGGCGCAGCATCTGGTGCTCCGCGGCCTGAAGAACCTGGTCATCGACTGCACGGGAGTCGAGATGATCTGCACCGAGACGACCCGGGCCCTCACGATTGCCGACTGCGAGAACGTCACGCTTCGCGGCCTCACGATCGACTACGACCCGCTCCCCTTCACGCAGGGCCGCATCACGGCCCTGTCGCCCGACAAACGGGTGCACGAGGTCACGCTCTTCGACGGCTATCCAAGGGCCCAGGCGGCCACGAACTCGAAGTACGAGATCTTCCGGCCCGACACGCGGCTGCTGCGGCGAGAGACGCCGCACATCGAGTCAATCGAGGTGATTGATGACTCGCGGCTGCGGCTTACCAAGGCGGGCGGCGGCTCGGGCGATGCGGAGGAGGTCGGCGACCTGGTCGTCATCGCCGCCACGCATGCCCCCGGCGGGTTCGCCGCCCACGCGATCGAATGCCACGGCAGCAGGCAGGTGGTCCTCGAAGACGTGTCTGTGTATGCCTCGAACTGCTTCGGCTTCCTCGAACACGACTGCGAGGCCACCACCTACCGCCGCTGCCGCTACGACCGCCGGCCGCCGGAGGCCGATCTCGTGGCCCGCGAGCCCCGCATCCGTTCGGGCAACGCCGACGCCTTCCACAGCAAGCACGCGACCGTCGGGCCACGGTACCTCGAATGCGTCGCGCGCTTCATGGGCGACGATGCCGTCAACATCTGCGGCGACTACCACCTGATCATGGGCGGCGAGGGCCGAACACTACGCGTCCTGGCAAAGCATGGCATGAATCTCCGCGCCGGCGACGCGGTCGAACTGGTGGTCTTCGACGGCCGACGGCTGCCTGACGCGGTGGTCGTGGACATCCGCGATGCCGCACCGATCAGCCCAGACGAGGCAGCCTGGCTCAAACCGCAGCGAATGGACGAGCGATTGCGGACGAACGCCGGCGGGCTGCTCTCCAAAGGCTACGAGGTGGAACTCGACCGCGATGTCGACCTGCCCCGTGGCTCGGTGATCGCCTCGACTCGGGCCATGGGCAACGGCTTCGTGATCGATCGCTGTACCTTCGGCTTCAACCGCTCGAGAGGCATTCTCATCAAGGCCAGCCACGGCTCGATCACCAACTGCACGCTGCAGGGGAGCTGGATCGTCGGCATTCTCGTGTCGCCGGAATGGTGGTGGCTCGAGTCGGGAAGCTCGAGCGACCTGGTGATCACCGGCAACTCGATCCTCGACTGCCCCACATCCGGCATCATCGTTCAGGCCATGGGCGGCAATGGCCGGGTCGCCCCGGCCGGCGTCCACAAAAATATCAGCATCGTCGGCAATACCTTTTCGAACGTCGCCCTCCCTTTCATCCTCTGCACCTCCACCGAGGATCTGACGCTCAAAGACAACCGTTTTCCGACGGAAACTGGAGTGCAGTCGGCGTGGGGAGCCGGACTGGTCCCCGCGGACAAAAAGGGGGCGCCGGTGGTGACCGTCAACTGTACGGAGTCCGAGTCGCCGGCACGAGAAAAGGCTCCCTGACTGGCGAACCGGCACAAACGCCATCTTCCGAGCCGTTTTGACGCGAGTATCGACACTCCCATTAAGGCCGATCGCTCGGGAACCGTGGCGTGTACCCGGCCCTTGAGCCGAATAGAATAGGGCTGGACAGCGTAGAGACGGCCTCCGGCAGTTGGCTTCGCCCTCCGGCTGGCGACCCCTGACTTCATCATTGCACCATCATTGCACCATGAACATCTTCGCCACGCCGCGACGTCGTTGTTCAGTCCTCGCTCTCGCGATGGGCGGCATCCTCGGGAGTGGCGTCGCGACGGCCGCCGATGCCACGTCGCGGGAACTCGAAACCCTCTTCGAATCGCGGGTGCGGCCGCTCTTGGCGGCGAAGTGCCAGGGCTGCCACGGCGACAAGGTGGCAGAAGCGGGCCTCCGGCTCGACAGCCGGCGGTCGCTGCTGGCGGGCAGCGACACGGGTCCAGTGGTTGTGCCGGGCGACGCGGCCAAGAGCAAGCTCGTGGCCGCGGTGCGGCATGTGGACGACCTGGCGATGCCGCCTGATGAAAAACTCTCCGCCGACGAGATCGCGACCATCGAGCAATGGGTCGTTGCCGGCGCGCCCTGGAGCGGCCCAGGCGGCGACGGCGACGCCACACAGCCTGCTCCCGTCGCATCCATGGACGAGCGGCTCGCGACGTCGCTCAAGAACCACTGGGCGTTCACGCCCCCCGCGCGGCATGCCGCCCCCGACCTGCCGGCGTCGTTCGACCCGGCGGTCCGCGATGCCTGGTCGGCCGAAACGATAGATCGCTTCATCGGTGCCACACTCAGCAACGCAGATTTGAAACCATCTCCCGAGGCGGCTCCGCGCGACCTGATCCGTCGACTCTTCTATGACCTCACAGGCATGCCCCCTTCGGCCGATGAGGCCGATGCGTTCTGCGCCGCGGCGTCTGGTGGCCAGGCCGCGGCCGACGCAGCGTTTCGGGCGACGGTCGATCGACTTCTCGCCTCGCGGGAGCACGCCGAGCACTGGGCGCGAAAGTGGCTCGACCTCGCCCGCTACGCCGACACCATGGGCTACGCTTTCGACAATCAGGATTCGCGGTATCCGTTTGCGTGGACCTATCGCGACTGGGTGGTCGAGGCCCTGAATCGCGACCTGCCCTACGACCAGTTCGTCACGCTCCAGCTTGCCGCCGACCGCATCGATCCCCCAGTGCCGCGCAGCGATCTGGCGGCGCTCGGTTTCCTCACCGTGGGCCGCACGTTCCTGGGCAATGCGAACGATATCATCGACGACCGCATCGATCTGGTGACCCGCGGCCTGATGGGGCTCACGGTCGCTTGCAGTCGTTGCCACGACCATAAATACGAGCCTGTAACCACGGCCGACTACTACGCCCTCCACGGCATCTTCTCGAGTTCCACGATCCCGGAGGAACTGCCCGTCATCGGCGACTCGCCGCCGGGGCCCGAGGCCGAGGTGTTTGCGGCAAAGCTCGGCCAACTCGAAGCCGCCGTCACCGCCCACGAGGCCGCGGTGCATGCGAGGACCATCCGTGAGGCGGTGGCCCATGCCGCCGACTATTTCTCCGAGGTCGCCCGTCCGGCACCGCGGACCGGCGACAACCGTCCGCCAAAGCTCGCCGATGGCTACGAGCTGGAGCAGTTGCTGATCGATCGCTTGAAGCGACTGCTCGACAAGGCCGAGCCGACGCACCCAATTCTCGGTGCCTGGGCCGCAGCCCGCGGCAAGAACGACGCCGAAATCGGTCCGGCGGTGGCTGCGGTGGTGGCGACCTGGGGCAAGACCCCGGAGCCACGCGATCCAAAAGTGGTCAACCAGATCGTGTTCCAGGAGCTCGTGTCAACGCAGCCGACGACCCTCCGCCAGCTTGCGGAGATGTATGCAAGGCTCGTGGCGCGGGTGGCGCCCGAGGCTGCCGGCGGGCCAGCCGCAGGGCCCACGGAACCAGCGGAGCTCGCCGCCCTTCGTACGCTCGTGGGTGTGGAAGGCTCGCCGCTGGTCGTGCCCCGCGCGGAGGCGATGCGGGTAGCGACCGGCGCGGAGCAGAGAGAACTTCGTAAGCGGAAGAAGGCGATTACCATGCACATGGCAGAAGCGGCGGGCGGCCCGCCGCGGGCCATGGCGATCCTCGACAAGGATCATCCCGTTGACAGCCATGTCTTCCTTCGCGGCAATCCCGGCAGGCCGGGTGAGAAGGTGGAGCGGCGACTGCCGAAACTGCTCGGTGGCGCGGCTGTGGCCCGTGACTCGAGCGGCCGGCTCGACCTGGCGCGGGCCATCGTCTCGCCCGACAATCCGCTCTCCGCGCGGATGATCGTCAACTGGGCCTGGACCCATCACTACGGCCGCGGGCTCATCGATACTCCCGGCGACCTCGGGCTTCGTGGTGAGCCCCCGTCGCATCCGCACTTGCTCGATGACCTCGCGCGGCGATTCAGCGATGAAGGGAAGTGGAGCCTCCGCTGGCTGCACCGCGAGATCGTGACCAGCCGCACGTGGCGGCAGTCGAGTGCGATCCGTGCCGATCTGGCCGAGCGCGATCCCGACAACCGTCTCTTCGGCCGGGCCAACCGTCGCCGGCTCGACTGGGAGTCGTGGCGGGACAGCATGCTCGTCGCCGCCGGCACACTCGACCGCGACCTCCACGGCGGCCAGGGCGTCGATCCATTGCTCGAGGCCACGATGAACACCCGGTCGATCTACGGCCGCTTGGACCGACAGAACGTGCCCGGCTTGCTTCGGGTGTTCGACATCGCCAATCCCGACACCGCCGTGCACGTCCGCTCGAAGACAACCGTGCCACAGCAATCGCTGGCCGTGCTCAACGCGCCCCTGGTGGTGGCGGCATCGCGGCAGGTCGTCAACCGCGTCGATCGCGAACTCGCCGACACCTGGTGCCCCGACTCCCGGATACCGGCCCTCTGGCGGGCGGTGCTCGGCCGTGATCCCGCACCCGAGGAACAGCAGCGGGCAAAGGACTGGCTGGCCGCCGAATCAGCCGGCGCACCGCAGCCGACAAACGCATGGCAGCGGCTGGCCCACGCCCTGCTCGCCACGGCCGAGTTTCAATTTGTCGACTAGGGATCAGCATGACCCACGCGAATCACCACCCACTGCCGCTCACCCGCCGCGAGGCGCTCGCCCGCACCGGCATGGGCCTCGGCTGGCTGGGGGCGGCAAGCCTTTTGCAGCAGGAGACAGCGTCGGCCGGCTCCGTGGTGGCCACGTCGATGGCGCCGCGTCCTCCTCATTTTCCAGCCCGCGCCCGGGCGGTCATCCACATCTTCGCCAACGGCGGCCCGAGCCATCTCGACACCTTCGACCGTAAGGTGGCGCTTGAGCAGTACGCCGGCCGGGAGATTCCCAACAAACTGGCGACCGAGCGGCGGACCGGGGCCGCCCTGCCGTCGCCCTTCGCCTTCACCCGCCACGGCGAGAGCGGGCTGGAGGTAAGCGACCTCTTTCCCCACGTGGCCCGCCATGCCGACCGGCTGCTCGTCGTGCGGTCGATGCACGCCGACGTGCCCAACCACGAGCCGTCACTGATGCTGATGAACTGCGGCGACGCGCGGCTGGTTCGTCCTTCGGCTGGCGCGTGGGTGACCTATGGCCTGGGCACCGAGAACCAGAACCTTCCCGGCTTCGTGGCGATGTGCCCGGGCGGTTATCCAATCAAGGACACCGAAAACTGGCGGAACGCCTTCCTGCCGGGTGCCTTCCAGGGCACTTACATCGACACGAAGAAGACCCGCGTCGAGGACCTCGTCGAGTATGTGCGGCATCCCGTGCTCGACCGCGACACGCAGCGGCGGCAGTTCGACCTCACCGCGGCCCTCGACAGGCGTCACCTCGAAGCGCGGCAGCATGATCCGCAGCTGGAGGCACGGCTGGCCTCGATGGAGCTGGCCTGGCGGATGCAGTCGGAAGCGACGGAGGCCTTTGACGTGTCGCGCGAGCCGAAGCATGTGCGTGACCGCTATGGCGACGACGTGCAGGGTCGGCAGATGCTCATCGCACGGCGGCTGGTGGAGCGGGGCGTGCGGTATGTCCAGCTCTGGCACGGTCAGGGCCAGCCCTGGGACAGCCACGAACACATCGAGAAGAACCACCGTAAGCTCGCCGGCGAATGCGACCGGGCGATCGGCGCCCTGCTCGACGATCTCGTCGGCCTGGGGCTCTTGGACACGACTTTGGTCTTGTGGGGCGGCGAGTTCGGCAGGACGCCGACGGTTGAACTGCCCAACGACTCAGGCGTGAAGGAGCCCTCGGGACGCGACCACAACCACCACGGCTTCACCGTCTGGATGGCCGGTGGTGGTGTGAAGGCGGGCACGGTATACGGGGCCACCGACGAGCTTGGCTTCAAGGCGGTGGAGAAGCCGGTGCACGTGCACGACCTGCAGGCAACGATGCTCCACCTGCTCGGCCTCGACCACACGAAGCTCACCTACCGGCACAGCGGCCGGGATTTCCGGCTCACTGACGTGCATGGCCGCGTGATCTCCGACTGGCTGGCGTGAGCCGCTGCCGCCCGGTCAGGGGCTGCAATGCGTTCGCTTGACTGGCAGCCAATCGGGCGCAACACTGTGGTGGTGATTTCGCGGGCGATTAGCTCAGTTGGTTAGAGCACTAGCTCGACAAGCTAGGGGTCATAGGTTCGAGTCCTATATCGCCCACTTTTCTCTTCTCGCGACGGCTCCCCTCGGGTGTCGCTGTTTCCACGCGGTGGAAAGCCAATCCCGTCGCTGACGCTCATGGCTTTCGGCTGCCGCTCGGGGCTTTCGGCTGCCGCTCGGGGCTTTCGGCTGCCGCTCGGGGCTTTTATCCGCCCTCCATACAAGCCCCCGGCGTGAGCCGGGGGATCGGCCTGCGAAACCGCTATGGGCTCATCATCCTTGTAATCGCACCTTGATTATCTATTCTATTGATTAACGAATATTCACACGTGTGAATAGTGTTCTGCAGATGATGTACGGGGAGTAGTACCAACCGATGGTCGAAAAGAAGCCGACGCCCGAGAAGAAAGCCGCCAAGGATGTGAACAAGTCGGAGGAAATCCGCAAGCTCGCCAAGAGCATGCAGGAGAAAGGGGAGAAGCCCCGCCCGGTTGTGATCATCGCCGCGCTCAAGAAGCAGGGCATCGACGTCTCTTCGCCGCAGATCAGCATGGTGCTCAAGCGGATGGGCTTCCGGCCCCGCAAACGCCGCACGAACGGCAGCGCGAAGGAGACGGTCGGCGTAACCGCGGCTCGGAAGGTGGCAACAGGCCGCACCGACAGGATCTCCATTGAGGACCTGATCACCGCGAAGAAGGTCGTGGCCCAACTTGGCGGCACCGACCGGGCACTCGCCACCATCGCGGCACTCAAGCGGTTTGAATCCTGAGTGCCACGAGGCCGCCCCGTGCGACCGTTTCGCATCCCGCGTCCGCCTCCCGGCATGCCGCGGCGCATGCGTGGATGGTATGTGCTGATTGCCACGGTCGTCTCTGTGATCGTTGCCGCGGTGCCAATGTGCCCGCTGAACGATCCGCAGGGCAGGCCGCTGTGGCGGGTGGACTTCGTGCACGATGGCGATACCGTCACGTGCATCGACGAGGCCAACCATCCGCAGAAGATCAGGCTCGTGGGCATCGACAGTCCGGAACTGAACCAGCCCTTCGGCCGGGAGGCCAGCAACGCCCTGCGACAGAAGCTGGTTGGAGGACGGGTACGGGTGGAGGGGGACGCGCGCGACCAGCACGGAAGGCTGCTCGGCACGCTCTGGGTGGACGAGCGAAACATCAATCGCGAACTCGTGAACGATGGCTGGGCCTGGGTATTCGGCGGCTTCAATCCCGAGCCGGATCTGCTCGACGCCGAGACGGCGGCCCGCAAGGCCCGCCGCGGCCTCTGGTCGGATCCCCATGCTCAAACCCCCTCCGACTGGCGACGCGACCATCCGTCGCACCGCTGATACCCGGGATTATCCCTGGAAAAGGCCCTGGAATACCCTCCCGGTGCCCCGACTTGGTCCGCATACTACCGGCGGATGCGACCTTGGTTTAGTGTGCAGCCCATGGCAAGCCCCCGGGATATCGTCATTACAGGTGTCGGCGTCGTGTCGCCCATCGGCATCGGCAGCGACGCCTTCTGGTCGTCGCTGGCCGCTGGCACCAGCGGCATTCGCCCGATCAGCCTCTTTGATTCAAGCGGCCTGCGCACGCCCTACGGCGGACAGATCCCCGACTTCGACCCCAAGGTCTATGTCCGGCCGCGGAAGAGCCTGAAGGTGATGAGCCGCGACATTCAACTCGGCTTTGCCGCCGCCGACCTGGCGATGGCCGACGCCAGTCTGGCCGGCGGAAGTGTCGAGCCAGACCGGTTTGGCGTCGTCTTCGGCGCCGACATGATCTATGCCGACATCGAAGACCTCGAACTCACCTACCGCCGGGCTTTCCACGGCGGGCAGTTCGACTTTGGAATCTGGTCGGAGGCGATCCAGGAGGAGACGCATCCGCTCTGGCTGCTCAAGCACTTGCCCAACATGACCGCCTCCCACATCGCGATCGCCCACGATGCCCGCGGCCCCAACAACTCGATCGTGCTCGGCGACGTGTCGAGCCTGCTCGCAATCGGCGAGGCGGCCAGCATCATCCGCCGCGGCTGGGCCGACGTGATGCTCACCGGCGGCACGGGCTGCCGCCTCCATCCGACGGCGCTGGTGGCCCGGGGCGAGGCCTTGCTCTCGCGGCCTGTGGATGATTACCGGCGTGCCTGCCGCCCCTTCGACCTCGACCGCGACGGCATGCTCGACGGCGAAGGCGGAGCCGTCTTCGTGCTCGAATCCCGCGAGCATGCCGAACGCCGCGGAGCGAGGATCCGCGGCCACCTGCTTGCCGCTGCGAGCCGCTGTGAGCCGCGTTCGCCGCAGCGGCCGCGAACCGGCTCCTCGCTTCGGCTGGCGATCCGTGCCACGCTCGACTCGGCCCGCATGACGCCCGATCGACTCGGACATGTCAATGCTCACGGCAGCGGCACGCCCGAAACGGATCGGATCGAGGCTGCCGCCATCGCGGCCGAACTCGGCACCGTTCCCGTCACGGCACCGAAGAGCTTCTTCGGTCATCTGGGCGCCGGGGGTGGAGCCATGGAACTGGCCGCCAGCGTGCTGGGGCTGGAGGCGGGGCTGGTGCCACCGACGCTCAACTACGACACACCCGATCCGCTCTGCCCGGTGAACGTGGTCCACGGCGGTCCGCTCCCAGACCGCCCTGGAACGGCGCTCGCGGTCAACCTCTGTTCGATGGGGCAGGTCGCCGCGGTGCTCGTCGCCGCGCCGGAATACGCCGCGCTCGGATAAACGCCTGCGGCCAGCTCACCAAGAGCCCTCCACGCCCATCGACAGACCGTTGTAAAAGACCTGCCCGCCGCCGTCGATCGAATTGGGCCGCACGTTGTCGAGATTGAACTGTCGCGTGGCGGTGGCGATGCCGGCCACCCAGAGGAAGTCGTAGCCGACCTGAACCGCAAAGTTCGGCGTCACCTGCCAGCCTCCGAGGATCGTGAGATCACCGAGGAAGCCTGGCCCCACCTGGTCGGCCGCCTGCCGCCAGCTGAACGCGCCGCGGGAAACCTGCACCGGCGACGGTGGCGGCGGCAAAGTATTGACGCCAGCCGCCTGCTGCTGGTTGGCGGCAAAGCTCACCGCCGGCGTCACCCGACCGCGGAGACCCCAGTAGTAGAACTCGTTTCTGCTGATCAGTTCGCCGCCGAAGTTCAGGCCCCACAGCCAGTTTTGCGTTTGGATGTCGTACCGACCGCTGAAGGTGTCAGAGGGTGTGTTGAGTCGGCTGCTGGCAAACGTGAACGTCTCGTCAACGTTGGCCAACCGCGTGCCGATGAGAACCGCCGGCAGCCAGCCCCGCTCCGCATGCCGCGACCAGCCGCCATTGGGTGACATGATCATCTGGTCCCGTCCGAGCCGACGGCTGAGTTTGTAGTTCAACTCGATGCTGTTGAGGTTCGAGCTGATCGTCGAATCGTAGGTCTGTGCGTAGGTGAAACCCGGCATCCCCGGCAGGATGGTGCCAGCCAGCGGCGTCACCAGGAACGACCGCGGCATGGCGTTGTAGCTGTCACGGACGAAGAAGCTCAGGCCGCCGTAGTAGGTGAACTCAAGCGACTGATCTCGGTCGAGGTGGTCACGGCCGAGATGTTCACCGATCGTCAGCCGGGCTCCCGGCACGAGATCCCAAGGAATGCCCGTCGTGACGAACGTGCCAGCGAGATCGGGCCGCAGCGACGGATTGGGAAATCCGACGACAGAGGGGTCGTAGCCCATCACGCGGCGGTAGTTTCGGCTGCGGCTCATCATCAGCACTTCCGCCGAGCCATACCACTCACCGCTGGAAAACCACTTGCCCGAGCTGGACTCGAAGGGCATCTCCTCGACTTCGAAGTCCTGCACCCTCATGCCATCGGCGGCACGGGCGGAGACCTCGTCAACGAACTCGGGACTGACGATCTCCCGGCCCAGCACCTCTTCAGGCTCTGCGAGCAGAGTCGGCTCATCGGCGGCCGGCTCGTCGGCGGCTGGCCCAACGGGCGTCGCGTCGGCTGGCGGCACCAGGTCAAGGAGCAGACGATCCTCCAGCACCGTGACGTCGTCCTCCGGCTGTGCCGCCGCGGGGCCACCAGCCGCAATCATGCCCAACACGAGCAGCATCCAGCCTCTCCAGAGCTGGTTCCATAAGGCACGGTAGGGCGACGTGGCCATCATGGTTGCGGTGGTCGAGGAAGGAACGCGGTCTGTCCGGAGAATCGTCACAGTCGTTCCAGTCCATCGTCACGTTCCCAGTCGCTTCCACACTCAATTTCGTAAAAGTCGCCACGAAACCGCCCCGTCTCCCCATCCTTCCAGATTTTCCACCCTGATGCGAAGGGTTCATGACCACGGCCGAGACAGTACGGCCTGCGAACGTCATGTTCCGCACAACCGGGAATGATCCGGGGCGGCTTGAGTCTTTGCGCGAACAGATTCGATGAAGAAGGAAGCCGGTCGGAGCGCCGGCTCTGGAGGCGTCGATGCGGGTCAAGCGACATCACATACTGCTGGGCGGGCTGCTGCTGTTTTTTGCCGGCGTGCAGTTCCGCCTCGTGGAGTCGTTCACCCTCAGCGAACGATCGAGCCATTTCATCTCCGCCCAACTCGGCGACAAAGGCGGCTTCCAGGCTCAGACGCTCTGGCAGAACATCCCTTCCCGCAAGGTGGTAACGCCACCGCGGTGGCTGGGCCTGGCACTGATGTCCGTGGGCTCTGTGCTGACGCTCAAGAGCCTGTCGATGAAAAACGCCGCCTGAACCTGCTTCCGCCTGCCGGCAACGCCGACCAGTCAGGCCACGATGTCCCGGATGACGTGCCCGTAGACATCCGTCAGCCGCATGTCGCGTCCGCTGAAGCGGTACGTCAACTTCGTGTGGTCGATCCCCATGAGGTGAAGCATCGTGGCATGGAGGTCGTGGATCATGAACTTCTTCTCGACAACCCGGTAGCCAAACTCGTCGGTAGCCCCCGTGATCGTGCCACCCTTCACGCCGCCGCCAGCCATCCACATGGAGAATGCCTGTGGGTTGTGGTCGCGGCCATCCGAGCCCTGAGCAAATGGAGTCCGCCCGAATTCACCGCTCCAGACCACGAGCGTGGAGTCGAGCATGCCGCGGTCCTTAAGATCGCGGATCAGGGCCGCGATCGGCTGATCCACCGCCCGCGCGTTGTTGGCATGCCCCTCGCGGAGCTTTACGTGCTGGTCCCAGCGGTCGGCATTGATCGAAGGGCAGGTGAGTTCCACGAACCGCACGCCCCGCTCCACCATCCGGCGGGCCAGCAGGCACTCGGTGCCGAATACCTGCGTCGGCTTATATTCGGCCTCGAGCCCGTAGGCCCGTTTCGTGTCGGTCGATTCGCCCGACAGGTCGAGCAGGTCGGGCACCTCCGTCTGCATCCGGTAGGCAAGTTCCTGATTGGCGATGGCACTTTCGAGCGCATCGGGTGGGCTGCCGCCACCCGCGACACGCTCCGCGAAATCCCGATCGAGCCGCCGGGCGAGATCGAGCTTCGACTGCTGCTGCCGCGCCGACTTCTCGAGGGGCCTCACATTGGCCAGCCCCATCGCATTCGGCTTGATGATCGAACCCTGGTAGGTGGCGGGAAGGAAACCATTGGTGAAGTTGTCGAGGCCACCCGGCGGGATCAGTCCGCCGTTGACCACCATGTAGCCGGGCAGTTCGTCGTTCTCACTGCCGAGGCCGTAGGTCGTCCACGCTCCCATGCTCGGCCGCCCCTGCAGTCCGGAGCCCGTGTGAAGAAAATAGTTGGCGTTGGTGTGCTCGGGGAACTCGCTCGTCATCGAACGGACGATCGCCAGTTCATCGATGACCGAGCCCATGTGCGGAAAGAGATCGCTCACCGGGATACTGCTTGCGCCGTATGGCTGGAACTTCCACGGGCTCGGCAGCACCCTGCCGACGTTGTTGAACTGCGTGGCATCGACCTTGAAGAGCGTGTGCGGATCCTTGCCGGCATACTGCTCGAGCGCGGGCTTCGGATCGAAGCTGTCGACCTGCGACACGCCGCCATCCATGTAGAGGAAGATCACACTCGTCGCCTTACCCGGATGATGCACCGCAGACAGGCCGCCGGCGGCATCGCGGGCCAGCAGTGCCGCCGCCGCCACGGCCCCGAAGCCGCAGCTGCTCGCTTGGAGCATCTCCCGACGGGACAGGGCCCGGGGCTGACAGCGACCGCAGTGATGGCGGGACTCGCTCATGGGACGAAGATGAATTCCTTGGTGGTGATCAACGCATGGGCCAGATCGGCCCAGGTGGACTCATGCCGCGGCTGGCCAGCAAAAGACACGCCGTGCTCCGCGGCCTGTGCCGTGAGAAACTCGACCGCCGCTGCCCGTTCCTCCGCGGTCGGCCCCCGGGCGAACGCCTCCCGATACATGGTGTCGATGCGGACCTCGGGCGAAAGCGTTTCGTCTCGCAATACCTTCTTTGCCCAGACTGCGGCCTGCTCCGTCACGAACGGATCGTTCATGAGCGAGAGGCTCTGCGCGGGAACGTTGGTCACGTTGCGGCGACCCATGGCCTGAAACGGCACCGGCATGTCGAAGGCCAGCAGAAAGCTCGGCAGGAAGTTGCGGCGGATCTTCGTGTAGATGCTGCGGCGGCCGGCGCCGTCGAGCGGCCCGCTTGCCGGCTTGCCCCGGCCGTCGTGAAACGGCGTGATGAACACCTCCACGCTCTGGCCCCCCACCGTGCGGTCGAGTCGGCCCGACGCGGCGAGAATCTTGTCGCGGACCGCCTCCCCTTCGAGTCGCCTTAGCGGATAGTGGTGCAGCAGCAGGTTGAGGGGATCTTGTTCCGCGGCGCCAGTGTTCCGGCTGCTGCTCATCCGCCACGTGCTGCTCGTCACGATCTCCTTCACGAGCCGCTTGATACTCCACCCCTCCTCTCGAAACCGCACCGCGAGCGTGTCGAGCAACGACTGTGCCAGCGGGTCGGCGGCCGCCTCGCCGAGCTTCCCAAAATTGTCGGTGGTGGGCACGAGTCCGCGACCGAAGAGATGGTGCCAGATGCGGTTGACGATCACGCGGGTGGTCAGCGGGTTGGCTGGATCGAGGACCCGGTCGGCGAGTTCCCGTCGGCCCGACGAATGCTGCGGCCAGGCTGGCTGGCTCGGCCCGTCGATCGCCTCCAGAAACCGCCGTGGCGAGACTTCGCCGCGACGGGCCGCGGAGCCCTTCAGGAGCACATATTGATCGATGCCATTCCCGTCGAGGATCGCCGGCGCCGTGGCCGATTCGAGCTTCACATCTGCGAGGATCGCATCCCTCGCCGCGGCGACCGCGATCGCCTCGTCCACGGCCCGCCTCGCGGCGGGTGCATTCCAGTCGAAACCTGGCTTGGCGAGACGCCGGTTGACGGCTGCGGGCAACGGCGGATCACTCCGCTTCGGCTGCTCGATCGCGGCCACCGTCTCGGCGACCGACACGGCACCCTCGATCGCCGCATATTCCACATGAACGACCCGGCCGCCCTCCCACGTGAGGTCCTTTCGCAGATCCTGACGGATCCATTTCCAATTCCCACCCGTGTTGGCCTTCGTCAGATGCGAGCCATAGATCGGCCCGCCCTGCAGCAGCAGGTGGCCGTCGACCACGACGAAGATCTGCACATGGCCGCGGACGCGGTGCCAGATCACACCGTCCTTGATCAGCACCTTGGGCGTCCGCAGCACGCGGCCGGCCCGATCGACGGCGCCCAGCGGCGGCGTGTCACGTTCGTCGGTCGATCTCGTTGCCGACCAGACAGCATCGCTTCGCGCATGGCCGAGCGGCTCGACCCGGATTTCGCGGGTCAGCCCCTCGACGGCGGGCAGGAGCACCGACTCGCCCGCCGGCACGGCCGATCGACCCCAAGCAGCGGCATCGGAGATGATCGGCGTGGAGTCTTCCCCGCGGGTGTAGTCGGCGATCACGGTCTCGCCGGGAGCCGCTTGGCCGTCGGCAGGCTCGGTCAGGTCCGTGGCGAGGCTATTACCCTCGTGGCCCAGCGCGGGCCCCAGCGCCGCCTCGATCAGCGGCAGCATCCTGCGGCGGGCCTCCACGTCGGCGTCATCAAGCCTGCGTGCTACCGCCAGGTTCGCCTCGATCGTCTCGAACGGCACTTGCCGGTAGCTGCTCGACATCAGCATGCCGGTGAGGGCGTAATAGTCTTCGTTGGAGATGGCGTCGAACTTGTGGTCGTGGCAGCGGGCACAGCCCAAGGCCAGTCCGAGAAAAGCCTTGCCGAAGGTGTCGACGCAATTGTCCATGCGGTCGGCCTCGTCCTGCGCGATGTCGACTGGACCATGCAAAGCCTCACCCAAAAACCAAAAACCCGTGCCCACGACCGACTCGTTCGCGCCGGTCTTCGCATCGATCCGCGGCCGCTCGACGAGATCGCCGGCAATCTGCTCGCGGACGAACTGATCGTAGGGCAGGTCGTCGTTGAACGCCTTCACGACCCAGTCGCGATACTGCCAGGCGTTGGGAATGATGTAATCGAACTCGTGGCCTCGCGCCTCGCCATACCTCGTCACGTCGAGCCAGTGCCGGGCGAACCGTTCGCCATAGTGTGGGGAAGCAAGGAGTGTGTCCACATAGCGGTCGAAGGCATGCGGGTCGGGATCGGCGGTCACCCGTGCGACGTCAGCGGGAAGAGCCGGAAGGCCGGTGAGAATCTCGGCCGCTCGACGCACGAGCGTCGAGCGGGAAGCTTCTGCCGCCGGCTCGAGACCCGCCGACTCGAGCCTCGCGAGCACGAAGCGGTCGATGTCGCTGGTGCACCAGGCGGCATGCTTCACGGCGGGCGGGGCCGCGACCCGCGGCGGATGCCAGCACCAGTGCTCCGCCTTCCGTTTGGCGATGTCGAAGGCCTCGACGCCGGTCTTCGTGGTGCCGGCTGGCTTGCCATCATCCGGCCACGGCAGGCCGCGACGGACCCATTCCTCGATCGTCTGGATCGCCGCTGCCGGCAGTTTTCCGTCGGGGGGCATCTGGAGATCGCCGTCGTAGCGAACCACCTTCACTAGCAGGCTCTCATCGGGCTTGCCGGCGACAGCCACACCTTCGGCGGCGAAAAAATCAGCGCGTGCATCAAACGACAGCCCACCCTCCGGATCGCCAGCCTGCGCCGAATGGCACTCGGCACAGTGCTGCACCAGCAGCGGTCGCACCTTCGACTCAAAGAATTCGAGATCTTCGGCCCGGGCCTGCGTGCCTTCGCGGCCGCCTGTCACCGCCTCGGCCCGGACGACGTCGGCCGTGGCATGCCCGACGACCAGGAACGCCAGACAGGCCGCTGCCACGGACCGCGCCTGGAGAGCGCGAAAAGGACGACGTTTGGAAGGGCTTGCGTTCATCCCGGCCCAATCTCCAACCACACGAACCGAACCAACTTATTGTACCTCGGCATCCAGCAGACAGGAGCCATGGGCTGCTCGCTTTTCCGAGCGTGGAAATCACCGCAGCGGCGGCCAGGGCACGGCGATGCCGTCGACGGCCAGCACCTGGAAATGGTGCACATTCGGCACGTTGGCCTGCCATTTCCAGACGACCTTCTTGTCGGGCGACACCTCCACCAGCCGCACGCCGTCTTTGCCGATCCGGTAGCTGGCGATCATCGTGTTGCCACTGGGCAGCCGCTGGATGCCGCAGGCGTCGTTGATGGCGGCATCCACATCCGCGGCCGTCACCTCCCACCGCAGCTTTCCATCCGTGCCATATTCGACCACGCGGTTTCCATTGGTGAGCCCCGCGAGGATGCCGCCGTCTGCCA
>CANHCU010000059.1 GCA_947459185.1 Planctomycetaceae bacterium
CGAGGCGGTCAGTCGTCGCTGCCACCGCCACCACCACCAGAGGCTTCGCTCGCCACCGCGATCACGGCATCCTTGCTGGCGAGGACCTTCTCGCGGAGTTCCTGCGCCACATGCGGGTTCTCCTTGAGGAAGAGCCGGGCCTTCTCCCTGCCCTGCCCCAGGTGCACGTCGCCATACCGTAGCCACGTGCCCGTCTTGTCAACGAGCTTGGCCAGAACCGCCAGATCGAGGATGTCGCCCTCCACGCTGATGCCGTCGGCATGCATCATGTCGAACTCGGCGACGCGGAAGGGCGGTGCGACCTTGTTCTTCACCACTTTCACCTTCACCCGCTGGCCCACGACGTCCTCGCCGTCTTTGAGCTGGCCGATCCGGCGCACGTCGACACGGCACGACGAATAGAACTTCAGCGCCCGGCCGCCCGGGGTCGTCTCGGGGCTGCCGAACATCACGCCGATCTTCTCACGGATCTGGTTGATGAAAATCACGGTCGTCTTGCTCTTGGCGATGGCGCCCGTGAGCTTTCGCATGGCCTGACTCATGAGTCTGGCCTGGAGGCCGACGAAGGAATCGCCGATTTCACCGTCGAGTTCCTTCTGTGGCACAAGCGCCGCCACCGAGTCGACGACGATGATGTCTACCGCGTTCGACTTGATCAGCAGTTCGGCGATCTGCATCGCCTCTTCGCCGCTCGTCGGCTGGCTCACCAGCAGGCTCTCCAACGAGATACCGAGCTTCTTGGCCCAGCTGGGGTCGAGCGCATGTTCGGCGTCGATGAAGGCCGCAATGCCGCCGGCCCGCTGGGCGGCCGCTACGGCATGGAGGGCAAGCGTTGTTTTGCCGCTCGACTCCGGCCCGAACACCTCAATGATGCGGCCACGCGGGAACCCCTTGCCGCCGAGGGCGAGGTCTACCGAGAGGCTGCCGCTCGAGATGCCCTCGATCGGGGCCTGGGCATCGCTGCCCAGCGGCATGATCGAGCCGGTGCCGAATTCCTTTTCGATCTGCGCGAGGGTGTTTCTCAGCAACGGGTTGTTGTCGAGGAACGACGCCACCGTTTTGCCGGGTCGTCCCTTTCCATCAGCCTTGCTCTCGCTCGTCTTTGCCGCGGACTTTGCCGCTTCGGCTTTGTCGGTTTTCTGTGATGCTTTTGCCATCCGACCATTCTCTCCTACTGCCAAGACCATGACATATGCCTCCCGCGTTTCCCGGCACGTCGTCGGGGTGGTTGCATCGCCACCATAAATCGAGCGAGTTGCCGGCAAACCGAACACTGAACGCGGGTATAGTATCGGTGTGGGTGGCGATTGGCAAGAGGGTTTTTTGAACGCCCGTTCAGATGGTAGTTGCCACCGGGAACGGCTCGCTGGATTGCATGGCAGGATGCCATGCGCAGTACCAGCAAACTGCGTTTGCCGAGAAAAAACAGCACGATGCTGTGTTTTTCGTGAATACAGCTCGTCGAGCTTCCGCCGATCCCCGGCTCGCGTATTCAAAAACTGAGCATCTTGCGGTATTCGGCCAGCCGGCGGTCGAGGTCGTGGCGGCTGAGCAGGGCCAGTCGGTCGAGACTGAAATCCTCCACGGTGTAGCTGGCCGTCACCACGCCATAGGCCAAGGCCTCTTTGAGAGCCTGGGGATCGAAGCGGCCAAGGGCCGCCAGATGGCCCATCATGCCGCCCGCGAAGCTGTCGCCAGCTCCCGTTGGGTCCACCACGGTGGCGGTCGGAAACGCGGGCATCACATACATCTCGTGCTCGCTGAAGAACATCGCGCCATGCTCGCCCTTCTTGATCACCACGAACTTCGGGCCCATCGCCAGAACGGCCTCCCCGGCACGGACGAGATTCTCATCGTCGGCCAGCAGTTTGGCTTCCGAGTCGTTGAGCACGAGGCCGTCGATGCGCTTCATGAGCTGGCCCAGTTCATCCCGCTGGATGTTGATCCAGAGGTCCATCGTGTCGGCAACGGTCAGTTCCGCCCCCTTGGCCTGGTCGAGCACGCTCAACTGCACCACCGGCGAGGCGTTGCCGAGAAACAGAAAGCGGCAGTCGCGGTGGGTGTTGTTGAGCTTGGGCTGAAAATCCCCGAGGACGTTGAGGTGCACCTCGAGCGTCTCGCGGTCGTTCATGTTGGGGAGGTAGCGGCCCCGCCAGCGGAATGTGCGGCCGCCGGGAATCGTCTGCAGGCCCGACGTATCGATGCCGCGGGTCTCGAGCAGTTGGGTGTGATGCGATGGCCAGTCTTCCCCGACCGCGCCGATCATCCGCACCGGCGAGAAGAAGCTGGCGGCGTAGGAGAAGAAGACGGCCGATCCTCCCAGGACATCGTCGCGTTTGGCGGTGGGGGTTTCGATGCAATCGAGGGCGATGCTTCCAACGACGAGCAGCGGCATGATGCGGGAGGCTCCTGGAAAAGGGGGTATGACTCGGGAAGAATGTAGCTTCGATCGACGTGAGCGGCAAAAGCGTCGGGCGAATCACCACCGCCAGCCGCAGCCCGCGTCGGAGAAGAAAGGGGCCGCTGCCTCGGTGACCCCCCAGCCGACCCGGAGGCCGATTTCGAAGTTCTTCGTCAGCATGTAGTGGGTGCCGGGGCTGAAGAAGGCCCGGTTCACGTCGACGACATTTCGCTTGGTGAACGTGTCGAAGTATTCGGCGTGCACCTCCCAGCGGTCCGTGAGCGGCACGCGGAGAACGACCGACGGAGTCCAGCGGTCGAACCAGTTGATCACGCCCTCGGAGTAGGCGTAGCGGATGGCAGTGTCGAGCCGCCAGCCCGCGGGCAGTTCATAGCCTGCCACGTAGGTGGCCACCGGCACCGTGCCGAACGCCTCGCCATAGGTGGGTGTCGAGCCCTCCATGATAAAGCAACTCTCCGGCAGGAGCCCGTCCTGATCGGAGACATCCGCCTTGAAACCATAGAGCACGCTCGACTCATAGAGCGATCGTCGCTTCAGTGGGCCTTCCCCCACCTCCACGCTGGTGACGATATTGCCCTGCGAACCGACGCCGTAGTTGACGCCGAACCGCCATTCGAACCAGTCGTTGCCGCCGACGCGTACCAGCAGCTCCGGATAGTTGTTGGTAGGCAGGCCGACGGGATTGTCGATGAACACATACGAGCCCTCGGAGAGCACGGTGCCCGGATCGACCGTGTGGGTGGACGGCGTGAACGCGTCGCGGTCGGTGCCCAAGTCGCCCGGTTCACCGGCCGCGGCCCGATTGAAGCCGAGCGCGGCCCAGATGCATATGGACCAGATGCATACGAGGGTGGCGACGAGCTTCAAGGCCACCGCGGCCTGTCGGCCGCCCCTCAGAACTACCCGCACAGTGGCAGGGCTTTTTCCAGCCGGGCGAGCGACTTCTCCCTGCCGAGGATCGCCAGGCAGTCGTAGAGCCCCGGGCCGACCGTCTTGCCCGTTACGGCCACTCGGACCGCATGCACGAGGTCGCCCACCTTCACCCCCGCCTCCTCCACGACCCGCTTGAGCGCCTCTTCGAGCGGGGCCGGCTCGAACGGCTCGACGCTCCTGATCGCGGCGGCATACTTCGCCACGAGGTCGCCGACTCCCGGCTTCGCGAGCCGCTGCTTCACGGCCGCCTCGTCGAGCGGCGGCTCGTCGAGCAGGAAGAAATCGGCATAGGCCAGGATGTCGCCACCCACCTTGAGCCGGTCGCCCGAGGCCTCGATCACCCGCCGCACCGTCGCGGCCGCCGCCGGGGGCACCGGATCGGCCACGAGCTTCGCCTTGATGAGAAACGGCAGCATGAACGCCAGCTTTTCGTCCACCGGGAGCCCGTGCATGTAATGATCCTGCACGGCCCAGAGTTTTTTTGGATCGAAGCTGGCCGGCGAAGAGTTGATCCGCTCGAGCGTGAAGTGGCTGATGAGCTCGTCGCGGGAAAAGAACTCCGTCTTGTCGTCAAACGACCAGCCGAGCAGCGCGAGGTAGTTGTCGATCGCCCAGGGCAGGTAGCCCACCTCCCGGTAGAAGTCGACGATCACGGGATTGAAGGTGTCGGCATCGGCGGTGAGGCCGATCCGCTCGGCGATCCGCGTGCCATGTTCGGCGACCTGCTTGAAGTCAGGGTTTTTCAGATACTGCGCGAGCTTCCGCTTGCTGAGCTTCGTGCGGCTGCCCGGTTCGGCCACCAGCGGCAGATGCGCATAGGCGGGAAGCTGGTAGCCCAACGACAATGCGATGAAGGCCTGCCGGGGCGTGTTGGAGAGGTGTTCCTCGGCGCGAATCACGTGGGTGATCTCGAGATCGTGATCGTCCACCACGCTGGCCAGGTGATAAAGGCAGGAGCCGTCGGCCCGCTGGATCACGTGATCCTGCTCCCGCTCCCAAGCAAACTCCACCCGCCCGCGGACGGCATCGTCGATCACGAGTGCCGACTCCCGCGGCATCTTGAGGCGAACCACGCTCTGCCGGCCCTCGGCGACAAATCGGGCCGCGTCGGCCTCCGTGAAGGCGGCGAACTGCCGGCTGTAGAGAAAAGGTTTTCCGGCGGTCTGCGCGGCCTTCCGTTCCTCGTCGAGTTCGGCGGTGGTGGCGAAGTCGCGGTAGGCGTGACCCGAAGCGAGCAGCCTGTCAACCGCGTCGCGGTGGCGGTCGGCCCGCTGCGACTGAAAATAGGGGGCGTGCGGCCCGCCCACGCCGGGGCCCTCGTCCCAGTCGATACCGAGCCACTTGAGCCCGGACAGAATCGGTTCGAGGGCCTCATCGACGTTTCGGGCCACGTCGGTGTCGTCAATGCGCAGGATGAACTGCCCGCCCCGCTGCCGGGCGAAGAGCCAGTTGAAGAGGGCCGTCCTCACGCCGCCGATGTGCAGGTAGCCGGTGGGACTGGGCGCGAAACGGGTGCGGACGCTCATGGTGAAACTCCGGTGCTGGCAGCACTATCGGGCACAGCCCCGCCGCCGTCAAAGCGGTCAGGCGGCCTGGCTCATGCGAGACAGCTTCCGGAGGCGTTTTCGCTCCGCTTTGGAGAGATGCCGCCCGGACTGCTCAAGATCGTCGTCTGCTTCGGATCCTTCAGCGGCATCGACGAACACGGTATGCCCCTGCCGCTGACGGCGGGTGTCGTCGACCTCGTCCCGGCGGGCCTCGACGGGAGTTGCTCGGTCGTCATCAGCCTCGACGGCCGCCGCCTTGCGTGCGTTCTGTGAGATATCGGCCGCTGTCGCTGGCTTGCCGGCAGACGAGCGGGCCGGCAGGCCCCGCACCTCGCGGAGGACCGACCTCGCGGCTGCCAGCATCGCGATCGCCGCCAGCACCGCGCCGGCCATCCAACACGTGTTGCCGACGGCGGCCGCGAGCGCCCGGCCCTCCACGGCCTGTTCCGGCAGCGTCTGAACCTGCCCGACCCAGCCGCAGGCGGCCGACGCGGCCCAGGCCGCAAAGCAGAGCGACAGCCAGATGCCCGTCGCGGCCCGCTCGTGCAACGGCAGGACGCCCCAGAGTCCGACCGCCCCAAAGAGCAGTCCGGCCGTCAGCACCCACCAGCCCATGCCGTCCGGACCGAGCGTGATGCCCGTGGCATCGGAGACGAATGCGGCGAACAGATCTCCCAGAGGCACCTGGCCCGCGCAGGCCGTGAGTGCGAAGAGGCCCGCCAGCCAGCCCCAGGCGCGGTAGCGGCCCTGATAGTCGTCCCGTCGATGGCGACGCATCAGCCGCACGATGAGAGCCGCTGCGGTGGCCACGATCAGGCAGACTTGTGCTAGCCAGCCGCCCAGCGACAAGAGCGATTGGACGTCAAGGCAGCGGCGGGCTGACGCCAGCGTGGCCGCAAATCGCGTGGCGTTGCGTCCAAAGACAGGCCCTCCGGCCACCGCCTCCCAGAGGCCCACGCCCACGGTCGCGGCCAGAAGGGCGAGCAGGCAGGCCGCCGTCAGGGCAAAGCCACCGAGCCCCTCGGGCAGCAGCGTGGCCAGGCTTGGCTGATGCTCGGGCAACGCCTCCGGCGAGTAGTCGGCCAGGCGGCGTGTCTCGGGCTGGGACGAAGAGGGCGTGGCCGCGGAGCGGTTCCACGAGACGACCAACCGCCGGCGTTGATCCCGGCGCTGGCTGGCAGCGAGTGACATGGGGGCAGATTCCATCCAAGGGGCCGCGGGGCCATTGGGGCTCCACGCGGTCCGCGGCCGGCATCCTGCCGCACCTGGTTCGAACCGCTGAAGGGCAATTCGACCGATTGCAGCCGACGGATTCACTGCCGGCGCGAGAGGCAGATTATGAGGCACGCTCCGCAGGGTCGGCAGAGTCGGCGTCGAACCATTTGCCGGTCTCGCCGCTCTGCGGTACCATCCCGCGGACATCGTCCGTACACCTGGAGATTGATCGCCATGGCCTACACGCTTCCCCCCCTGCCCTACGCCTTTGACGCCCTCGAGCCCTCCATCGACGCCCGCACGATGGAGATCCACCACGACAAGCACCACGCTGCCTACGTCGCCAACCTCAACAAGGCACTCGAGGGGCATGCCGATCTGGCCGACCTGCCGATCGAAAAGCTGATCGCCAGCCTCGACAAGGTGCCTGAGGCCGTTCGAACCGTCGTCCGCAACAACGGCGGTGGCCACGCCAACCACTCGATGTTCTGGGAGACGATTGGCAAGGGCAAGGGCGGCGAGCCCGCCGGTCACCTGGGTGAGGCGGTGAGGAGCGTGTTCGGTGGTTTCGACACGTTCAAAGAAACCTTCACGAAGGCCGCCATGGGCCGGTTTGGTAGCGGTTGGGCCTGGCTCTCCGCCGATCCGCAGGGCAAGCTGCTCGTCGAGAGCACGGCCAATCAGGACAGCCCCATCATGCAGGGAAACACGCCGCTGCTGGGCATCGACGTCTGGGAGCACGCCTATTATCTGCTCTACCAGAATCGCCGGGCCGATTACGTCAACGCGTTCTACAACGTGATCGACTGGGATGCCGTCGGCAAGCGGTTCGCAGCGGTCAAGAAGTAGGGCCCGAGAAGGAGACCCTTGTCTTTCCCATCCGCTGTCTTTCCCATCCCCCCGGGTCGTTTACGGCCTGGGGCGATGGGGGGCATGGGCTGTTGTTGTTTTGCTGCCGTTGACATTTCTTCGTGCAAATCATTATCTCCCCCCCAGCCGGCGAACCGATACTTTCGGCAACGTTTCACGGCTGGAGGCATTTGCATGACTGCGCAGAGCGAACCCGCGACGACATCCCAGGCCCTCCGGATCGCGGCACCACGCCGCGGACGGGACGCGGCCACCACGGCCTTATTCGCCGCGGCCCTAATGGGCTGCGTCGTACCGGCAGTGGGCTGTAAAACGGGCACGTCGTTCACCAAGCCTTCCTGGTGGACCATCGGTGGAACACCGAAGGCCGATGCCGATACGCTCGCCTCGGCGCCACCCTACGGTGGTGACATCAAGAAGCCCTCGGAGTCGGCCAAGCAATACCCGACCACGTCCACGCCCAGCGGTTACGTGATCACCGGTACGGCCAGCCCATCTGATGCGGTTGCGCAGCAGTTTCAGGCGGCCCAGCAGCAGGCCCCGGTGGTCTATGGAACCACGCCGCCACCGTCTTTGCCGGCAGCCGCCGCGGTTGCTGCAACGCCGTCCTCTGCGATTCCCCAGCAGCCCACGCCGACGTCGATCGCGCCGCAGGTGGGACCCTATGCTGCCCTCGCCGGCGACTCGATCCCGCCGCCGGGCCAGCCCCTGCCTCCCATCTCTCCGTCCACCACTCCCAGCATGGCGGGCGCCGGCATGGCGGGCGCCGGCATGGCGGGTGCCGGCATGGCGAGCATGCCCAGCATGACCGCGACGCCAGCGGAAACCGCGCTGCCGAATACTGGCTATTCGAACTTCTCGGCTCCGACAGCCAGTCCGATCGCAGCCGCATCTCCCGCACCCCGGATGGCCGATGCCCGCGCCGCCGATCCGGCTGCCGCCATCCCGGCCGCCGCCCTGCCGGTTGAACAGCCCGCTTACGGCGGTTCGCGATATCCCACCAGCACAGGGAGCCGGTTCGGCTCGGCTGAAGCGGCATCGTTCTCGCCGGCGGCGGGATTTCCGCCGGCCTCCTCTGCCGCTCCGACGGAAGCGGGATTTCCGCCGCCGGCAACGGCCGCGCCGTTCGGTGCCCCAGCGACGGTCTCTCCGCCCGCATCACCCGCATCATCGGCGGCCCCTGGTCTGCTCCAGCCATCGGCGCAGCCGGTGCGGCGGCCCGATCCTGGCTACCGACCGGGCGGCACGTCCAGCTACCGAACCAGCCGCACGATCCTTGCCGACGACTCCGCGCCGGCGGCGGTGCGCACGGCTTCCTACGAAGAGCCGGCGGGCGCCATTCAGCGGTGACAAGCCGAGTGTGGTACAAGACCGTGCATGGATGTGTGCATGGTCCTCTCCCGCTGCCGCCGCCTCGCCGTCCTGGCGTCTGGTGTTCTGATTTCTGGGATGGACTGCCGTGCGTTCGCGGCCCTGATACTGGTCGCAGCGACGGCGGGCTGGCCTGAGGAAGGGTATGCCGCCGAAGTCGACCCAGCGGTGGTATTCCAAGGGGCGATCCCCCTGCCAAACCGGGCCGAGGATGCCAAAGGCAACGCGGTCGAGATCACCGGCCTAAGCGGCGTCGCTTGGCTGGGTGACGACCGATACGTGGCCGTGATGGACAACAGCGAGCACCTGCTGTCGTTTCGGCTGTCGCTCACGCAGACGGGAAAGCCGATCGCCGTCGAAGCGCTTCGGGTCGTGAAGCTTTCGCAGCGGCATGACTACGAGGACGTGGTGCCCTGCCCCGGGCCGGTAGCCCACGCCATGCGGCAGGAACGTGCCGGCGAGGGCGGCAAACGCCACGACGCAAGCGAATCATGCGTGCTGGTCTGTGAGGAGGACACGCCGGCCGTGCGAGCGTTTTCCCTTGCCGATGGCCGTATGGTCGGCGCGGTGCCGTTGCCGAGGAATCTGCTGACGCGGCGTCCCAATCGCGGTTTGGAGTCGTTGGCGATCGAGCCGAACGGCCGCTCCGTCTGGACGGCCAACGAAGAGGCCCTCGCCAACGACGGCCCGCCGGCCACTGTGGGGGGCGGCACCGTGGTGCGGCTGACGAGGCTGCCGCTCCCCGTTGCGGAGCAGCCATTGCCCTACGAACGCCTGCGTTCCCGTCGCGAACAGCCCGCAGCCGCAGCCTTTCAGGTGGCCTATCGTGTCGAGCCGCCACACGCCTTCCTCAGGGTGTTTGCGGGGCAGCCGCTCTCGGGGCTCGCGGCGCTCGTAGCCTTGGGCAAGGGGCAACTCCTCACGCTTGAGCGGAGCGGTGCACCCGGCCTGCCGCCGTTTGCGAGCCGAATCTACCTTGTCAACACAGCCGCCGCTGTCGATGTCTCGGCAGTGGAACGTGATCTCGCCGGCCGCAACGAGGCCGTCGTTGAGAAGAAGCTCCTCTGGTCAGACTCGCTCGGCGTCAACCTGGAGGGTTTGTGCCTGGGGCCGGTGCTGGCCGATGGCAACCGGAGCCTAATCGCCATCGCCGACAACGGCGGCATCGGCACACCGAACCAGCTCGTTGGCCTGGCGTTGGTTTCCCCGGCGCCTGCCGTCAGGCCGGGGGTCCTGGGGGCCGTGGCTGCGCTTGTGGCAATCGCGGTGGTCGTGGGCCGGCTCACCAGCCCATGACCATGTTCGATTCGATCACCCGGCGGGCCCGATCGAGGTCGTCTCCGGTCTCCTGCATGTAGAGCCGAATGGCATGGAGCTTGTCGCCCTGTGCCTTGGAGAGACATTCGCGGGCGGTGTTGCAGGGATCGACGCGGGAGTCGTTGGGCCCGGCCCCAAGGCCGATGGCCGACTTCGAGATCACCCAGGTATCGCGGGGCCGGCGGGTCAGGCGGACGATCCGTTCGCCGGGATAGGCCTCTTCAACGACGGCCGCGGCCGCCTGTTCGTCGGCCGCCCAGGAGATGATGATGTGGCCGACGGTTTCGATCTCGAAGAGCGGCATGGCTGGCTCCCGGGGACATCCGAACGCTGCGTGAGACCTTACGCCAGGGCCGTCATACCCGTCAATTGTTCGCGGCGACGGGTTCTGGCTACGATTGAGGGAACACGAACGTTTTGCCGCTCCCGGCCGCGAGCGTAGGCTGGCCAGGGAGCCCTGCCCTATGCAGCAACCCCGAGGCGTGAAGCGATGCGGTACGACCGGCACGGTTTTCCGATCCCCACGGAGTTTGAACGGCCCGCCGCCTCCCGCGATGCGGCCGATTTCGGTCGCGTTGGCCCGCAGATGGCGACCTTGGACCGGAACGACGGTGTTCGGGATGAAGGCTTTGACGTCGGCCGTGCCGCGACTATTCCAGCCGGTCGCCAGCGGCCGGGAGCCTGGAAACGATGGCTCCTGCTCGCCGTCATTTTCGGTGGCGTCGTGCCGGCGATCGTGGTGCCGCAGGTGCTGCCCGTTCTCCGGGAGGTGGTCGTGCAGTGGTCGCTCGAGCGGGCGGCTGAGTGTGAGGCCCGCAGCGACATCGCGGGCGCGGTGGCCGATATCAGCCGTGCGGTCCGCTGGTTTGGCGACGATGCCGATCTGCTCTGCATGCGGGCGATGCTCAGGCTCGAGGAACGCGATGCCACCGGCTGCCTTCAGGATGCCGTGCGGGCAACCGAGATCGCCCCCACGGCCGTGCAGCCGTGGCGGGTGCGGGCGTTGGTCAATGTCGTGCTGGACGACGCCGATGCGGCCCTCACAGCCGCCGACATGGTTGTCAACCTGTCGGCTCCTGGCGATCCCGACGCCCTCAATCACCGTGCCTACATCCGCGGACTGGTCGGACGCGATCTGGCAGCCGCCCTGGCGGATATCGATCGGGCCATAGGGGCCATGGAGGAATCGTCACCGGAGATGCTCGACACCCGGGGCTTCCTCATGCACCTGGCGGGTCGCCATGAGGAGGCGGTGGATCAGCTCAACCTCGCCATTACGGGGATGCAGCAGAATCGCCGCAAGTTGGGGCTGCTGGCGGGGCGGGTAGACCCAGTCCAACTCGCCTGCCGCGTGCGTGGACTCGAGCACGGCATGGCCGTGATGCTCCACCATCGGGCCATGGCCTGCCGCGCGGTGGGGCTTGAGGAACAGGCCAAGCAGGATTTCGAGATGGCGGACCGCAAGGGCTTTGACCCCACCCGGGGCATTTTCTGACGCAAAACAGCCTCTTTTGATGTGGCGGGAAAACCGATACACTGGGTACTTACGGCGAAGGCCCGTTGCGACCGATGGTATAGCCATTGGTTGCGCACGGGGGTGTAGCTCAGTTGGTTAGAGCGCCAGCCTGTCACGTTGGAGGCCGCGGGTTCGAGTCCCGTCACCCTCGCTGTTTTCTTGTCTGACCGGCGATAGAGCCGCACGATCGGGTGGCTTGGCGGTAGCCGGTTGCCCGTCCGGGAGATCCCCGGAAATTCTCGAGCAGGCAGCGTGCGAATATGAGCAGCGGTTCCGCAGTTCCTGCAGAGAATGTTCCCGCGGCGGCCGCCGGGACGGCGACTGGCAGCACGTATGCCAGCGACATGGCCACCCCGGAGCACATTGCGCAGCTGACGCAGCAGCTTTCAACCCTGCTCAACGACACCGTCGAGCACATCGCCGGCCTCAATCGGGAGGCCCGCATTCTCGCGCTGAACGCCGAAATCGAATCGGCGCGGGCGGGCGACGCGGGCGTGGCGTTCGCTGTGGTCGCCAAGGCGATGTCGCATCTCTCGGAAAAAACGGGCGACTCCGCCAAGGAACTGGCCCGCGGGTCGCGGGGCTTGATCCGCGAAATGCAGCAGGTGACCGAAGTGCTGCAGACGAAGATGCGAGGCGAACGGCTCTCCGACCTCGCGCTGACGAACATCGATCTCGTGGACCGCAATCTCTACGAGCGCTCCTGCGACGTGCGGTGGTGGGCCACCGATGGCAGCGTCGTTGCCGCCCTGGCAGCGCCGACCGAGGAAAACCGCCGCTTCGCCAGCCAGCGTCTCGGCGTGATCCTCAACGCCTACACGGTCTACTTCGATCTCGTGCTCTGTGATCTCACAGGCAAGGTCGTGGCCAACGGTCGGCCTGCCCAGCATGCGGTCACCGGCATGATGCAGGATCAGGCCCCCTGGTTTCAGGCCGCCATGAAAACCCGGAGTGGCGACGAGTTCGGTTTCCAGTCGGTGCATCACTCGCCGCTCGTCAACCACCAGCGGTCGCTGGTCTATTCCTGCGGCGTGCGGGCCGGAGGCGAATCGCATGGGGGACTGCTCGGGGTTCTCGGCATCGTGTTCAACTGGGACGCTCTCGGCCAGACCATCCTCGACCGCATGCCGCTGACGGCCCACGAAAAGCAGCGGGCCATCGCCGGTTTTGTCGATTCGGAGGGAAACGTCTTGGCCGACTTTCCAGCCGGCTCATTGCGCGACACGTTCGACACCTCCCTGTTTCATGGTCTCCGCCAGGGGCAGAAGGGATATGGCGTGCATCACTTTTGCGGCCGCGAGTATTGCGCCGGCTTCGCCATCTCGCCCGGGTTCGAGACCTACGCCACGGGTTGGTCGTCGCTGGTGATGGTGTCGCCCGATCTGTGATCGGCCCAGCCCGTCGCGGGCTGCTCGCTGGAACGCCCGCCAGCGAGAGGGCCCGTCACGAGGCTAGGCCGTCGGGGCCGCGGCGTTCCGGAACTGTTCACGGGCTTCGTGAAACCGGGCGTTGGGTGTCAGGCCGGCCGGATCGGCGCTGAATTCGGGACGCAGGCGTTCCAGGAAATACATGTCGACCGCGGTGCGGTTCTTCACGGCGATGCTGCCCCGCGTGCTGCACTCGAAGTACGGCTCCACCAACCTGTGGGTAGTCGCGGAAATATTGATCCGTCCGGCCTCCCCGCCGCTCTCCATGCGGCTGGCCGTGTTCACGGTGTCTCCCCAGAGGTCGTAGGTGAACCGCTGTTCGCCGATCACGCCTGCCACGAGCGGCCCCGTGTGCAGGCCGATCCTGATCGCAAACGACGGCATGCCGGTTCCCTCCCACTCCCGTGCCGCTTCCGCCACGCACTCGCGGATCGCCATCGCCAGCAGCGAGGCGTCGAGGGGATGGGTGGCATTCGGGATGGGAACGCCACCCGCTGCCACATAGGCGTCGCCGATCGTCTTCAGTTTCTCCATGTGGCACTGGGCTGTCAGCGCGTCGAACCGCCGGAAGTATTCCTCCAGGCTGTTGATCAGCTGTTTGGGCTCCATCGTCTCGGCCACCCGCGTGAAGCCGACGAAATCGGTGAACAGGACCGTGACCGCGTCGAAGTGCCGTGGGTGGCTCTGCCCTGCGCTGGCGAGTTCTTCGGCGATCTCCCGGGGAAACACGCGGTAGAGCAGTTCCTGGGTCTTCTGCAGGCTCTCTCCGAGTTGCTGGCTGGCGACCTGGAGTTTGGAGTGCATCTCCTCCAGTTTCGTGTTTTGACGAAGAATGTTTTCGTAGGTGGAGAGGAGGAGGTTCAAGAGTTGCCGCCGGCTGACGTCGAGTTGCATCGTCTCGCCGGCGTACTCCAGCGGCAGCGGTTCACCGGGCGTATCCGGGGCGGACAGGTGGCGGAGCAGGTGGTCGATCCGCTCGAGCACGTGAGGCGGATCGTAGGGCTTGGTGACGTAGGCGGCAGCCCCTTCGCGCAGTCCCTTGAGAATGTCGGACGTGGCGGCCAGCGCCGTGAGCATGAGCACGGGGATGTGCCGCAGGTCAGCATCGGCCTTGAGAATCCGACAGAGCTCATGGCCGCCCATTTCGGGCATCTCGACGTCGGAGACGACGAGCACCGGTCGATGGTGGCGGGTGAGGGCCAGAGCCTCAGTGCCGTTCGCACCCCAATGAACCAGATAGCCGGCCGCTTCCAGGGCCGTCTTGAGGATCCGCCCCTGCAGGCGGCTGTCCTCCGCGATCACGATCGTCAGTGGTGCATCCATGGCACCAAGGATATCCGCCCGCGAGAAATGCGAGCGTGAGATTCCCTCAAGCCACGGAGATCCGCGGTCAACCATTCCCAGTTTGATGGGGCTGGGGAGTCGCGTCTGCCTGACCTGCGGCGGCCGTGTCGCGGATCACCGCCGCATACTTGGTAAACAGCGAAATCAATCGCTCCTTATCGAACGGCTTGACCACGAAGTCGAGGGCCCCCAGAGCGAAGCACTCCCGAAGCTTGGCCCGTTGGTCCACGGCGCTGACCATCACCACCCGTGCGTTGGGGTCTGCGGCCCGAAGTTCGCGGAGCGTCTCCACTCCGTCGAGTTCCGGCATGACGATGTCGAGCGTGACGAGATCGGGCCGATGTTCGCCGTAGCGGTCGAGGCCTTCACGGCCGTTGGTGGCCTCGGCCACGACATCCCACCCGGCCTCGCGGGCGATCCCGGCGATCCGCATGCGCATGATGGTCGCATCATCGACGACCAGCAGTCGAGGGGCACGTGCCCCCACCATGTTCGTATTCATCGTAGTCTCCCTTGCCATTGCGCCCATTACGCCAAGATTTCCGTTCCTTGCCCGGCGGTCTCGACCGTCACCACGCCGGTGACGACGTCGACGGTCAGTCGCCGGCCATGCCGACCGCCGCAGAGGCGGCCGGTGATCGGTATGCCGAAATCCAACAGGATCTTTTCGATCGCCAGAACGTTCTGCTCGCCGATCGGCAGGCCCGACTGGAAGGCGAACATCGCCGCGCCGCCCACGAGTTTTGCGGTCACCGAGAGCGTCGGCTCCCCAGCCACCTCGCGCACCAGCCGGAGCGTCTCGGCCACGGCCGTGTCTGCATATTTACCGGGCGGCGAACCACGGCCATGCGATGACGGCAGCATCACGTGCGCGAGCCCGGCGGCACGGTGGTGGCGATTGTGGAGCACCAGACCCACGCAGGACCCGACGAAGGTCCTGAGCACGCCGCCGCCCTGGGCGACACCGATCTGGCCGATGGCGACGGAATCCCCAGGACGGCCTGGAGGCGTTGGAAGGTCAGCCGGAGTCACGTGCCGGCCCCCGGATCGACGGCCGATGGCATGAGCGCCGCGAGACCGGCGGCGTCGGGCAGAAAGACGAGACCACAGCTGACGGGCGTGCCGTCGATGCGGAACTCGGTCCGCGCGAGCAGCACGATGTCGGACAGGACCGGCTGCTCCATCAGCACCGCTCCCATGACCGCCTCGGGATAGTCGCGAAGAAAAACCGGCGGAGAGGGGAGGATGCCGGCGGCTCCGGCCGGACCGAGCGCCGCGCAGATGGCGTTGAGATAGGCACAGCCGACGATGTTGGCCGTCTCGATGACGGCCGACCGCTCAAGGTCGCCCCAGCCCGTGGACGTGCCCGCAGGCCGCTCGAGCAACGTGTCGGCCAGAGACAGGCCTGCGTCGTCGTCGGACGCGAGCAGGAGCAGGCCGCCGATCGCCCCATCGATCCGCATCGCGCAGCCGCAGATCAACGCGTCGCTGGAGCCCATGACCGCCGCGGCTTCAGCGATCGGGAGCGTGTCGAGCCGCTGCACCGAGAGGGCTGCGGGACGGCCGAGCCACTTGGCCAACGCCAGGGAAGCGTCATCCGCGCCGCGGTGGAAGAGAGCGGCCAGCCGGCCGTTACCAGGCGTCATGCGTGCACCTCCGTCATGGCATGCGACCGCATGACGATGTCTACGACCGCCGAGGCATCGAGCAGCAAGCAGACTTCGCCATCGCCCAGGATGCTGGCCCCGCCGAGGCCGCGAATCCGCATGAAGTTCTCGTCGAGCGACTTCACCACGAGGTCTTGGGTGCCGAGCAGGCTCGATACGCACACGGCGACGGCCCGCGAACCGGAGTGAATGACGAGCACGGCCCCACGCGGAGCCGGCTCCGCCGCCGTGGATGGCCAGGAGAAGATTTCGTCCATTTCAACCAATGGCAGAAATTCGCCCCGGATGTCGCACACCCTGCGGCCCCCGATCGACAGGATGCAGTCATCGGTGACGGTGACGAGCTCCCGGACGTTTTCCACCGGCACAGCAACGGCGGCCTGTTCCATCCGGAAGAGCATGCACCGGGCGATGGCCAGCGTCAGTGGCAGACGGATGACAAACGTCGTTCCCACGCCAAGCGTCGAGTCGATGTCGATCGATCCACTCAACGCCTCGATTCTGGTTCGGACGATGTCCATGCCGACGCCTCGTCCCGAGATGTTGGAAACCTCCTTCGCGGTGCTGAAACCGGGCTGCCAGATGAAGTCGGTCAGCTCACGGGGGCTGAGGCTGGCCGCTTGGTCGGCCGAGACGAGCCCGCGGGCAACGGCACGGTCGCGAACCCGTTCGAGGTCGATGCCGCCGCCGTCGTCGCTGATCGAGATGATGACGCTGTTGCCCCGCTGCGAGGCGGCGAGTCGCACCGTGGCCATCTCCGGCTTGCCCCGCCGCAGCCGTACGTCGGCAGGCTCGATCCCGTGGTCGATGGCATTGCGGACAAGGTGGACAAGAGGGTCGCCGAGTTCGTCGATCATCCGCTTGTCGAGTTCGGTCTTTTCTCCCGCAAGCTCGAGCGTCACGTTTTTGCCGAGTTCATTCGCGATGTCGCGGACCGACCGCTTGAACCGGTTCAGCAGCGGGCCAACCGGCACCATCCGCGTGCTGAGAACGCCGCGCTGCAGGCTGTCGGCCACGCGGGTGAGGTGATCGACCGACTCCACGAGTTCGGCGTACCGTCGGTGCCCCTCCTCCCACAGCCTGCCCTGCTCTTCGAGCTTTTCGAGCTGAGATTCACAGGCGGCGGCGGCCCGATCGATTGGGCCTGACGCCGATCGTACGATCGCCTCCACGGCCTCGCGAAGGGAGTGGATCGTGCCGCCCGATCTGCCGCCGACGGCTGCCTTCCGAAAGAGCGGGGCCATGTCGGTGACGAGTTGCACGAAGCGGGCGCGGCTGACGACCAGTTCACCGACGAGGTTGAGCAGCACGTCGAGACGCTCGACGCCAACCCGCATCGTCTCGACAACCGCGCCGGCTTCCGTCGGCGTGGGGGGAGCAGCGGGCTCGGCCGGTGGCTCGACATCGAGCTCGACGCCGACGACCCCATCGACATCGGCGGCGATCGTGATCGCGCTGCCGGTGGCGACGGTGCGGAGCACGATATCCAGCGTCCGCAGTTCGCTGCTCGTGGCAAACTCTGCCGCTGCCGGAGAGGACTCCACGACAACGCCGAGGCCGCCGAGCCGCGCGAGTACCAATTCGGCCTTCAGGTCGGCCATGGCAAGCCCAGGGGCGAACTGAACGCGGATCCGCCGGACCCGCGGGTCGCCCACGGGTGGCCGCGTTGGTGCATTCGGCACGGCTGGCGTAACGGTCGTCGTCGGCGACGCTCCAGTCGGTGTCGGCGGCGCCGTTGGTAAGGTTGGCGCCGTTGGTAAGGTGCTTACTGTTGCTACAGTGGCCCCTGTGGCCGGTGTCGTCTGTCCCAGCTTCTTGACGACCTCGAGCAATTCATCAACCGGTTCGAGCTTCTCACCCTGCCGCAGCCGATCGTTGCAATGCCGGAAGTAGTCGATGCACCGCAGGGCCGCCTCGATCGTCGGGCCATCGAGGAGCAGGCTGCCCGACCGGAGTCGCTCGAAGTGGCTTTCGAGGTGATGGGCGAGCCCCGTGATCCTGTCGAGCCCAAGCATGGCCGCCGAGCCCTTGATCGAATGAATGAGACGGAAGGCTTCGGCGATCCGGCGGGCGTCGCGGGGCTCCGACTCGAGCGCCAGCAACAGCTGCACGATCTGGTCGCACTGCTCACCCGTCTCGTCGATGTAGACGCTGAGGAATTCCGCCATGTCGTCGGCGGGCAAATCCTGGTTGCGGCGGCTGCTGTCGGCCATGGCGGCGATCTTTCAGGGTTTCTGGTAGGCGAAGGTCGAACGCCGCTCGAGGCGCTCGAGAAAATCGTGTGCGCCGTCGGTCGAACCAGCCACGAGGAAGCCGCCAGCGTTGAGCGCATTGACAAGGTGCCGCAGGGCGATCGGTTTCGAGCCGCGATCGAAGTAGATCAGCACGTTCCGGATGAAGATGCAATCGAATTTCGGCCCCGGCATCGGGTCGAGGAGGTTGTGCCGGCGGAATTCGCAAAGCCCTGCAACCGTAGGCTTGAGCCGCCACGCGTCCCCGGCGCGGTCAGCGATGAAGTGACGGGCGAGGCGCTCCGGACTGACCAGCTCGACCGCCTTGGGTCCGTAGGTCGCGGCGTGTGCCGTCTGCAGGGCCGCCTCGCAGATGTCGGTGCCGACGATCTGCAGCGTCCAGCCCGCGAGGCGCGGGGCATTCTCCGCCAAGCAAATGGCGAGCGAATACGGCTCTTCCCCGCTGCTGCATGCTGCCGACCAGACCCGTAGCGACCGTTCCCGTCGCCCGGCCGCCGCCCGCGCGATCACATCGTCGAGGAACGGGCCCGCGAACCATTCGAAGTGATCGTTGGTGCGAAAGAAGTGGGTCTCGTTGGTGGTGATGGCGTCGATGAACGCCTCCAACTCACCAGCCACGGTTCCGGCGGTGAGGAGCTTGTAATAGTCGTCGAACGACTCAATCCCGCGGTCGCGGAGCCGGCGACGGATCCGGTTGCTCAGGAGCGCGGTCTTGCCGTCGAGCGTCCAAATTCCCGTGTGTTCGTAGATGAACTTTTGGAACATCGTGAACTGTGCGGGTGTCAGCGAGATCAATCCGTTCACGGCAGCTCCTTCTCCACACGCCGCGATGACGCCGGCGGATGGCGTTATACCCGGAACCGCTTCACGAGGTCACGCAGGCCCTGCGCCTGAGCGCCGAGTTCCTCGGCGCTGGCGGCCATCTCCTCGGCGGCGGCGGCGTTCGACTCGGTGGTCTGTGACACCGACCGGATCGCCTGTTTCACCTCGCCGGCATTGGCTGACTGCGACTCCGAAGAGGCTGCGATGCTGGCAATCCCAGCTGCCGTTGACTCGACGGCGGTGACGATCGCCGCCAGCGACTGCCCGACCTTCTCGGAGAGATCAGCCCCCTCCTGCACCCGCTGGGTCGACTGGTTGATCAGCTGGGTGATCTCCTTGGCGGCCTCGCTGGCCCGTTCGGCGAGCTTTCGTACCTCGTCGGCGACCACGGCAAACCCGAGCCCATGCTCTCCGGCCCGGGCCGCTTCGATGGCGGCGTTGAGCGCGAGCAGGTTGGTCTGGGCTGCGATCTCGCTGATTACCTGGATGATGTCGTTGATCTGCTCCGACGACCTGCGGATCGTCCGCATCGAGTCGATGGCATCGTGGACGGCCTGACTGCCGGCCTGTGCCAGCTGCGTGGTGCGGCTCGCCTGGGCCCGCGATTCGACGGCGCTCTTCGAGATCACCGCGATCGATGAGGCCAGCTGTTCCACGGCCGCCGTCATCTGTTCGACGCTGGCGGCCTGCGACTGCGCTCCGTCGCTGAGGCTGCCGGCACTCTCGGCGATCAGCCGCGCACCATCGTTCTGCTGTTCCGCAGCCTCGGAGATCTGGCGGATGACGTCCCGCAGATCGCCGAGCATGCGGCCGGCGTTGCCGGCGAGCGCGGCCATATCGTCATCCCCTTCAGCATCGACGGAGATGCTCAGGTCCCCCTTGGCCGCCGCCCCGAAGACATCCGACAGGACGCCCACCTTCGTCTCGAGGCTCTGCTTGTCGGACGCCATCTGTGTCTGCAGCTCTTTCTCCCGTTCCTCGCTGCGGACGCGGTCGGTGATCACGTCCCAGGTGATCAGCGGGCCGATGTAGCGGCCGTTCGAGTCGTTGAGGGCTGAGATGTTGAGGTCGAGCACTTCCGGCCCGAGTGTCACCTGCTCGCGGCGGGGCAGGCTGTCGGGATTGGCCAGGAGCTTCCAGGGCAGCTGCGGCGGGGCAGGAAGGATGTCGAGTGAACCACCCACGATCTCATCGACCGGACGGGGCAAGAAGTTCTGGAACTGCCGTAGCGACTTTTCAGACGCCGGATTCATGTAGCGGATGGTGCCGGTGGTGTCTGCCTGCATCAGCCGCACCGACGTGTTGCCGACCATTTCGGAGAGCTGTTGCTGGGTCTCCTGATCGCGGGTCAGGCGACGGGCGATGAAGAAGGACGACAGCCCGATGCCGGCCGCGGTCAGCCCGAAGAGAATCAGGCCGAACCGACGCAGTCGCAGCACCGGGGCCATCACCTCAGACTCGTCGATTTCCGAAATCAGCGCCCAGCGGACCGCCCCGTTGCCGGCGGCGTCGCCCTTGAAGACGGTGACCGGTGTCCACGAAGAGAGCACGGGCTGCTGGCGATAGTCACGGCCCAGGGCCGTGCCCGACTGGCCGGCGTCGAGGGCACTGCGGACCGGGATCGTGTCAACCTTGAACTCTGGATTGATGATCGTCGATTCGACGCCAAGATCCTTCGCGAACCGGGAGTTGGAGCGGAACATCCGGTCCGGACCGATGGCGTAGGTCTCACCCGTCTCGCCGAGGCCGGTCGTCTCTCCGATGATCTGGTTCGTCTTGTCGAGCGGCAGCTGAAACGCCAGCACGCCGACGACCGTGTCGCCGTCGAGGATCGGTGTCGCGAGGAAACTCGCCGGCGCCATCAAGGAGGGCAGGTAGCGGCTGTACTGTCCGTAGGCGATGGTTCCGGGACGGCCCATAGCGACCGCCTCGCGGAACGCCTTGGCGAGGTTGCTCGAGGCGAGCGGACCGGATGTCAGTGATGCCCCGAAATCGATCTCCTTGAACACCGTATAGAGGATCGTGCCCGAGGTGGCGTCGATGAGGAAGATGTCGTAGGCGCCATAGCGTTCGAGCATCTCACGGAAGATCGGGTGCAGCGTGGCGTGTGCGCGGGAGTAGGCGGAGCCGTCATCGGCGGCGTCGAGCCGCTGCTTCAATCCGACCGGATTCGAGTTTTCTCGCAGGTAGCTGTCCTGCAGCATCGCCCCGCGTGCGCCGAGGGCGTCGATGAAGGGCCGCACGTCGAACACGTCGCCATTATTCTGCTTGCTGTAGAGCGGGGCGAACTCGGCGGCATAGTAGGCGGTGAGGTCCTGCCGTGTTGCCGCCAGCGACGGGGGGGTTGCCGGCAGTTCCTGCCAGGCCTGACGAAACGCAGCGAGTGCCTCCCGGGGCAGCGGGCCACTGGCGGCGACGAGGAGTTCCTCACGCATGGTCGAGAAATACCGTTCGACCGCCTGGGCGGTGATCGTCCGGACCGCCTCCAGCCGCGCGAACGCCTGCTGGCGGAGGGAATCGGCCGCCGAGCGGTACATCGCCAGGCCCAGCAGGGCCAGCGGCACGAGCGACATCGTCAGCAGCGCCGCGAGCACCAGATTGCGGAGCGATCGATCGGAAGACATCTTCATCTCAGGAGGCCTTGTCGGAGGGGGCGACGCCGGGAACGCCGGCGCGGTGGACGCCGGCGAGGCCGGCTGGATCGAGGAGGCTGGTGGCGTCGAGCAGAATGAACAGATCGTCGCCGGCACGGGCGAATCCCTCGACCGACCGCTGCCCGTCGGCCACGACGGAGTCGGGGGCGGAGTGGATCTGGTCCACCGGAATGCGAATCACCTGCGATACGGCGTCCACCATGCAGCCCATCGTGCGACTTCCGACGTTGACGACGATCGTGCGGGTGTTGGCGTCCGACTCCCGGGCGGGCAGCCCAAAGAGAAGCCGCAGGTCGATGACGGGAATAATCGTGCCGCGCAGATTGCTCACGCCGACGACGTAGGCGGGCACGTCGGGCACCCGGGTCACGCTGCCGGACGTGATGATTTCCTGGATTCGCTCGATGCGAAACAGGTACTTTTGGCCGGCAATTTCAAAGCCGACGAACTGCGCCGAAGCGGCCTGTCTGACCTCTGAGGGGCGGACCGAATCCATGCCGGTGATACCTGTACGGAGGCGACGTGCGGGCCGCGAGACGATCTCTCCCGGCTCGGCGGGGAACCCATCGAGGTATAGCTTGGGAATTCGGTCGATTCAAATTTCTCGGAGTGATTGCTGGTCGGGGAGATGCCGTTCTCCGGCAGCATCGTTACGATGTGCACAAGCCCACCTCGCGTTTAGCCCACCCGCTCCGTGTCGCACCATGTTCACAGGCGTTCTCAAGGTTGTCGTAGTCGACGATTCCGGGCTCTACCGGCAGATGCTTCTCACGGTCCTCGGCCGGATCGCGGGGGTGGAGGTCGTCGGAACGGCTGCCGATGGCGACGCGGCGGTGGACCTCATCACGCGGGTCAGGCCCGACGTGGTCACGCTCGACGTGCAGATGCCGGGCCGGGACGGGATCGAGGTGCTGCGGGCACTCAAACAACGCGGACTGTCGCCGCGGTCGATCATGGTGAGCAGCCTCACCGCCCAGGGAGCACCGACGACGGTCGCGGCCCTGATGGAGGGGGCCTTCGACTTCATCCTCAAGCCCACCGGCCTTGATCTGAACGTTACCCGCGACAGTATCCAGCGAGAACTCACCGAGAAGTTGGCCGCCGTACGGGAGAGCATGGGGAGTCCGGGCGTGGCCGCAACGCTGCCGCCGCCACAGCCGTGGTCCAGGCCCTCCGGAGTAGCTCGCTTCGATGCCATCGTGATCGGTGCGTCCACCGGTGGCCCCCAGGCCCTGCGGTCCGTGATCCCACTCTTGCCCGCCGATCTTCCGGTGCCGGTGTTCATCGTGCAGCACATTCCGCCCCAGTTCACGGCCAGCCTTGCCGAACGGCTCGCCGGCATGTCGCGAATACGGGTCGTGGAGGCGGCCGACGGCATGGTTGCCGTGCCGGGCCGGGTATTCGTGGCACCGGGGGGCAGGCATCTTGGCGTGGGGCATCGCGGCGAGCAGGTCGTGTGTGTGCTCGACGACGGTCCGCGACGCCGTGGCTGTCGGCCTTCGGTCGATCATCTTCTGGAGTCTGCAGCGCGGCTCTACGACGGGAGGGTGCTGGTGGCGGTGCTCACCGGGATGGGCTGCGACGGACTCGACGGTTGCCGTGAACTGAAGCGACGAGGCGGCGCGGTGCTGGCGCAGGCGGCCGCGGGATGCGTCGTCTACGGCATGCCGAAAGCGGTCAGCGATGCCGGACTGGTGGACGAGATGGTTCCGCTTGAACAGATGGCGGCCCGGCTCTCCGCCTGGCTGCAGGGTGCCGCTGCGGAGTGAAAACGGATTCCCTCGCTCGCGCGTCGGGCTTGCATGGGAACCCGTCCATCCAAGCCCGCAGCGCAAGCAAGGGACTATGGTCCGCCTGCATATCCCGTGCGGACGTTCATCCCGCGGCTGCTACTCCAGCAGTTCCAGCCAGGCGCGGATCTCGTTGTCATATTCGCTCGCCAGGCCGCCGACGATCAGCTGACGGTGAAAGCTCGCGGCGCCTTCCTTCACGAGGTCGGCATCCTCGGCGCTCGGAAACCGCCGCGCCGGGTCGGAGGCGATCATGCCGCGGATGAAGTTCATCAGCAGTTCGTTGCAGGTGACGTCGGCCGGCAGGATCTGCGGGAGCCGATGGGCGAGCGACCGCTTGGCCTCGAGCAGATCGCGATAGGACTGCAGCCCCGCGAACGGCGGCTGGCCCGAGAGCATCTCGATGAGCACGTAGCCGAGGCTGGCCAGGTCGGAACGGGGCGTGTTTTCCCTGCCCTCGAGCACCTCGGGGGCTGCATACGACGGCGTGCAGGTGCGGTTGGGGGGCATGTCGTCGAGGGCGAGAGCCGAACCGATGTCGATGATCTTCGCGTTGCCCGTCCGCTTCACCATGATGTTGGAACTCTTGATGTCGCCATGCACGATCTCCTCTCGGTGCAGGGCGGCCAAGGCCGCAAGGCACTCGCGGACGATCGCGATCGCCACGCCGGGCTTGAGCCGCGATTGCTGGGGGCCCGCCGTCACGATCACGTTGTTCAAGTGCCGCCAGCGGTCGTCGCCCACGCTCGCCCGGGTCTGGGCGAGTAGTTCCGGAGCCAGCAGCCGCGAGAGGTCGTAGCCATCGATCCACTCCATCTCCATGATGCGGATCCGCCGTTGCTCGACGAAGTTGTGCACGTCGAGCAGGTTGTCCTGCTGGATCTGGGCGACCCGGGAGGCCACCGTGGCGATGCGGTTCATCCCCTCGTCGTAGATGGCCTCCGACTCGTATCGCTCGGGCGAGAAGATCTTGAGGGCCACCGGCAGGCTGAAATTGTCGGTACCGCGCCGTTCGGTGAGAAACACCACCCCCTGCCCTCCCGCGCCGAGTCGACGGGTGAGCGCATGGTAGTCGGTCCAGGTGAGGCGGCCCGCATCGAGGATTTCTCCATAGCGGGAGAGCAGTTCCTCAGGGCAGCGGCTGCCCACGTC
>CANHCU010000060.1 GCA_947459185.1 Planctomycetaceae bacterium
CGTTGTAGACCTGGCTGTCGGCACTGCCCGTCGTCACCGAACCGCCGTTGATCGCCGTCGTCCCGCCCTTGTTCGTCTCCAGATGCGTGAGCGCCGACTTCGAGCCCACCGCACCGCCGAACGTCGTCGTGCCCGTCGTGTTGGCATCGAGCCGATACACGCCGTCGAGCGTCGTCGCGAACGTGATCGCACCGGCAGCCGCATCGAGCACCGTGTTCGAACCCAGCGTCACCGCGTCGTTGTAGACCTGACCATCCCCTCCGGAGGTCTTTACCGAGCCGCCGTTGATCGCCGTCGTGCCGCCCTTGTCGGTCGAAAGGCTCGTGAGCGCCGTCGTGCCGCCCACCGCACCGCCAAACGTCGTCGTGCCGCTCGTGTTCACCACGAGCGTCTGACCGCCGTCCACCGTGCCGGAGAACGTCGTCCCCGCCGTGCCCGTCGACACCGTCGTCGCCGCCTTGAGGAACGTCTTGCCAAACGTCGCCGTGTCGTCGCTCGTCGCAATCGTGCCGGCAAGGTTCGTCACCGAAGGGGCCGTGCTCGTCAACCCGCCGTTGAACGTCAGAACATCCCCCGACTCGTCCCCAAGCGTCACCACGCCCGTGTTCAGGAACGTCACCGCATCCGTGATCGTCACCTTCGAACCCGTCAGCGACACGTCGTACGACTCACCAGTCGTCACCAGGCCACCGAGCGTCGCGTCGCCAAGGAACTTCACTGCAGAGCCCGCACCAGCTCGGACCGTCACCGCTCCAGCGCTCGTCGCAGCACCCGTGTACGTCTGGTTCCCAACCGTCCGCAGCGTCGTCCCGCCCGCAAGAGCCGACGTGCCCGTCACCGACAACGACTCGAGCGCCGTCGTCAGGCCAACCGAGGAGAGCGTCTCAAGATTCCCGGTGATCGCCAGGCTCTCCGAACCAGACTTCGTCCCGTCAACCGTGTTCTTGAAGCGAACCAGCCCGGTGTTCTTGCCGTCAACCGTCGACACCACGATGTCGCCGGTCAGCGTCACCGCGTTCTCGAATACCACGTCGCCGCCAAGGGTCGTGATAGCGTCGGTGATCGAGATACCCGATGGGGCCGTGATCGCCACCGCCGTGCCGCTCGTCGCCGAAGCGACAATTGTGCCGAGGCTGATCCCGCCGGCATCGTTAACTGCAAGCCGGCCCGTATCGGCCGACAGTGTGCCGATCGTGTTGGCCCCGGTGAGGGTCCACTGGCCGCCTGTGCCCTTGAGCAGGAGTTTCGTCGCGTCGATCGGCTGCGTCTGCGTGACCGTGCCGCTCGAGATCAGCGTGGCCGTGGCCGTACCGACTTGGATGCCGCTCACGCCATCGACCGTTCCGATGCTGTAGCCCGAATCTTCGCGGATCGCGATGTCGTCGTCGGTCGTGGCGACCGCGAGCGTGTCGAAGGCGTTGCCGGAGGCCTCGAGAGAGACGGCGCCGCCGCTGCTTACCCGCAGGCCACCGGTGGTAATCGGGCCTCCGACGGTCTGACTCGTCGTGGTGCCCGACACCAGGCTGATCTTCCCGGTCGAGGAGACGGGCGCCTTGATCGAGATTGCCTGATCGGCCTGGAGGAACACCCAGCCATTTCGCTCCGCGGCCGTCTCGTTGATCGCGGCGTTCACCGTCACGTCACCGGTCCGCGCCACGAGTTTGAAGGTGCCGGCCGTCGCCGCCACGTCGACCTTCTGAGCGACGGTGACACTGCCACCGACGATGGTGGTGGCCGAGGCGAGCCAAGAGTTCTTGCTGCCCTGCTGCGTGCCGATCGAGCCGACCGTCACGGCGCCCGTGCCAGCCGCCGCATCGCCGATCACGAGGCCGCCCCAGCCGGCAGCGATTGCCGCGAGGTCACTGTCGGAGACATCGAGCGTGCCAGTCGTGCTTCCCGTCGGGGAGCCGACCCGAATCGGACGGCTCGCGGTGAACGGCTGCACGGTGAGCGTCTTGGTGACGCCGCCCGCCACCGTTGCCGTCCCACCGCTGAAGTCCACCGCATCGCTCGTGATCGTGACGTCGTCGGCAGCGTCGATGCCGACGGCCAGATCAACGGACGTGGGACTCGTCACGCTCACGGCACCGCCGCTGGTCACGAGGCCCTCGAACCTGACCGAACCGGCCGCCGTCACAATCGTCACAGTCCCGGTTACGTTCAGCAGTCCCGCGAAGGTCACGCCCGTCGCGCCGGTGATCGTGAGGTTGCCCCCGACCGTCACGTCAGCCGAGAACATCACCTCGTCTGAGGCGTTGACAACGAGGTTGCCACCCACGTCGACTACGCCGCCGATCGTGACGGCGCCACCGGTGATGCCGAGGTTGCCGGTGAGTGTCACCGACTGCTGCAGTTCGATCGCGCCGCGGGTGTCGCTCGTCGCCGTGAGGTCGTCGAGCGCCCAGCGGCTGCCGATCGCCCCCGTGACGGTGACGAACGTCTGGGCCGCCAGGATCAGATCCTCGTTGTCTCCCTGATCGGTGCCAGTCGGATCACCATCGATCATCCCCTTCCCGGTGCCAAAGATAGTGATGCCGTCTGTGGTGGCAGTGGCGGAAGCGGATACACCCGTGTGGACGATCACGTTGTCGTCAATCGAAATCGACGTGCCGCTGAGGGCGGCCCCGGCCGCGTCGAAGTGGAACGTGTTGCCCGAGCCGACGATCGACACCGGGCCCTTGGTGATGAAGCTCGCCACGTCGAGCGCGCCACCCGCCCGCGGGGCTCGGAGCACCACGGCGCCGTTGAAGGCGGCCTCCGGCGAGTGGAACAGGTGCTGCCCTTCGATGCGACCGATCACGACCTGGGCGAAGCTCTCGGCGAACTTGTTGACTTCGTCGGAGTCGAGCGTGAAGTCGTAGGGAGCCGCCACCTCGATTGTCGGAACTGCCCGGTAATTGCGTCCCTGATTCGTGACCACGAACTCCTTCACCGAGAACCGGCCTGTGACCGGGTCGGGATGGGCGGTGTCAAGCACCGCCTGAACGAGCGCCTGACCCGGCGAGGGGAGCGAAACGGTCGGTGTGGTCACGTAGCCGGAGCCGGGGTTCGTGATCCTGAAACCCGTGATCACGCCGTCGGCACCGACGATGGCCACTGCGTTGGCCTGGTCCACGGGCAAGGCTCCTCCAATCCCGCCAGCGTTGATGCTGACGAAGGGCGGATTGTCAGGATCGTAGTTCGTGCCCCCATAGATCACGTCGATCGCGATCACTGCGCCAGCTTCGATCACGGCCGAGGCATAGCCTCGTTGGCCCGCCGGATCGACGATCACCAGCGGCGCCGTGGTGTAGCCGCGGCCACCCCAGAATTTCGTGCTGTCGAAGCCGGTGAGTTTGCCATCGGTGATCGTGCCCTCGATGCGGGCGCGGGTGCCGGCCAGGCCGATCTCGGCCTTCACGTTCACCGGCTGGAGCGTGATCGTGCCGCTCCCGCCGCTCGAGTTGAGATCGACGTTCACTTCGACGTCGTCGGCCGTGAGCTTGACGTCGCCGGAGCCGACGGCGATGTCACCTCCCTCGTAGATGATCCGGCCCGTTACGGGGTCGCGGTCGTAGATCGGGATCGTCTTCGCAGCATCCTGCCAGAGCGGTCGGCCCTGCTCGTCGAGCGCCTGCCGTGGCGCCCCGAGTTCGAGCGCGCCGCCGAACGTGGTGATCGACACGTCACCATTCACAGTCGTGATGCCCGAGACCGACTGGTCCTTGCCAACCCGCAGCCCATCCTTCTCGAGCAGGTGCACGCCACCGCTGCGGGTGACCTGCGCCACGAAGGTCTCCACGTCGCTTTTCAGCGGCTTGAGAGGGTCGCCGACGCCCGCGCCAGCCACCGCCACGAGCGTGCCGCCGAGCGAGCGGATGTGGACGCGGTTCATCTGGGTCACGCCATCGGCACTCGTGCCGCTGCCCACGCCGTTGGACGAGGCGACGATCCGGCCGAAGCCGTTGGGCTTGATGGTCACGCGGGGTGGCTGGCCGTAGCCATCGCCCGGGTAGGTGACCCGCAGCCTTGCGATCGAGCCGTCGACGTTGTAGCTGTCCACCACCGCTGTCGCGAGCCCCTCGATCTCGATGAGCGGCGGCAAATCGGCGGAGTAGCCGCTGCCTCCGGAGACCCTTTGGAATTCGGTCACGCGTCCGTCGCGGTCGAGTATGGCCGTGAATGCGGCGCCCGTGCCGACACTCACGCCCGGATACGTCACCGGGCTGACAATGTCGTCGAGGCCGACCGTGCTGCGATAGCGGAAGTCGCCGTCGATCCAGTCGATCGTCCGCGAACCCTGCGGTGTGCCGGGCCGGGTATCGGTCGGGAAGAACACCTCGCCCGACGTCGTGACGGCTCCCGTGTCGGCGAACAGGAGCACCCGGCCACGGCCATCGCCGATGCCGAACACGTTCTCCCCGAGCGTTCTCGGCAGCGAGGAGGTGATCATGGCGTCGATCTGGATGCTCGCGGGGGGAGGAATCACGACGATCGGTGCCGGGGTGGCGTAGTAGCCGCTGCCTCCGGCGAGCCGCGTGAATCCGGAGAGGCCGCCGCCGTTGCCGGCGAGCGTGGGCGTGAACCGCGCACCGGTGCCGGGGGTGACGCCGTCGGCACCCACCGTCATCGACGGCGTGAAGAAGTAGTTGCTGCCGGCATTGGTGATCGCGAGGCCCGTTACGCTGCCCGCCGAAACGTTCGCCTTGGCCGTGGCCAGGTTCTCCGCGGCGTTGAGGTCGCCTTCGCCGGTGTTCGAGCCATCGCCGGTGACGCGGATCTTGATGTCGCCGCTGTTGGCCGTGTGGATCGGATGCTGGACCTGGAACCCGTGGTCGGTCGTGATCGAGACCGTATCCGCGACGATGCGGGCGTTCTGCACCATGCGGCTTGCGTTGACAGTGAACGTTTCGAAGAGGTTGATCCTGCTGCTCAGTTCGAGACGGCCCTCGGGCATGTTCACGGTGACCGAATCGATTTCGCTCTGGTCGAGCCCCACCGGTCGACGGCCATCGCCCCAGCCCAGGAAGCGGACCGTCTTGTTGTCGACGGTGTACTTGTAGCTCGTGCGGAGGGCGTTGGTCTGCGGGTCGGACAGCGTGGCGGCGGAGCGGTTGGATGAAATGACAAGTTTGTCGCCCAGGCTCCGCGGGGCGATGAGGACCACGGCCGGGTTGGTGTATCCCTTGCCCCCCTCGATCACCTGGATCGACGTGACCCGCCCCTGGTCGTCAATGACGGCCGTCGCCTTGGCTCCGGATCCGGTCGGATCGACAATCATCACCTCGGGAGGAAGGCTGTATCCCTTGCCGCTTGACGCGATGGCGATCGACTCGATCTCGTTGCACGTGCCGCACCGCGTCACGGTGCCCGCCGTCGCCGGGATGACGGCCTGCACGTCGTCGATCACGATGCCGTCGGTGGCCATGTTACCGACGCTGTCGAGCGTCACGTCGTAGAGGTCGTCACCCTGCCCACCGCTGAGCAGCAGACCCGTAAGGGCATCGAACGGCGGACTCAGGAACGACAGCAGGCTCCTGACGTCGACCACCGTCGAGGAGGCTGGGTTCCCCCTTTCCTGACGGAGGGCGGTGGCTGAGGCCACGTAGAAGTCCGTCGCGAGGTCTGAGATCGAGCTGTTGTTGTCAGCCGTCGTCTTCGACACCGTCACTGTGTAGGTATAGTTTCCGACGTCGTAAGAGATCGAGCTGTCGGCCACGAGCCGACCTGTCGTCGCCCCTTCAGCGGCGAGGTTCGGCACGGAGACCCCGGGGAGGTCCTGGAATTCACTTCCCTGGAAGAGCCGCACGCCGAATTGAACCCGGCCGGCATTCCGCGTCCGTGGGTTCTTGACGGTAAAGCTGTCCGCCTGGGTCGAGCCGCGTATCTCGGTGACCCCGCCCGCGTTGAACGTGAGCACGTTCTTCTCACCCGCCTTGGCCGTGCCATCGGCATTGGCAGCGAGCGCGCCGTCGAGCAGGAACTCGATCGCGGAGGCGACGGTCGTAAAATCGAGCAGATTCTGGAGCGCCGCGGCGGCCAGGACCGCCGTATCGAGGCCGTAATCCTCCGCCATCACGATCGTGGAGGTGCTGCCGGCCCGCGTCGCGATCGAGTCGTTGCCCTCGCCCGCCTCGAGCCTGACGATGCCCGTGCCGCCCGTGATCGTATCGTTGCCCACGCCACCGAGGATCGTGAACTGGCCGCCGCCGTTGACGATGATCGTGTCGTTGCCATCCTCGCCCTCGAGGCGGCTGACCGTGGTGTCACTGCCGGAGCCGAGGGTCAGCGAATCATTCCCGTCGCCACCCTTAAAAAATACCGGCAGGCCGTTCAGGCCGGATGCGTCGAGGGAGTCGTCGCCCATGCCCCCCTCGAACACGATCCGCTGGACGCCGGAATATTCCTTCGTGATGGACGTGGAGTAGTTGAGGTACTGGACGTACACCGTGCCGCCCGAGTTCCAGACCTTGTACCGCTCGGCTCCGTCCTTGGCGTTGAGCGGATCCTGATTGCTGACCCGCTTGGGAGCCGCTTCGCCCACGTGCAGGAGCAGCGTTCCCGGCAGTTGCTCGGTCCCCTCGCTGCCGTCGACCAAGCTGGCATAGAGGGGCGTGCCGTCGCTGCCCTCGTGCACCAGGTTGAAGAGCGTGATCCGGGCGAAGTCCTTACCGCCCTTGATGAGGCCGAAGCCGACCTCGTAGTAGTAGCGAGCATAGGCCTCTCCACGAAGGGAGAGATCGAAGAGGTCGAGCGGATTGCCCGTGTCGGCCACCAGGCCGATCGCTTCCGTGAGCCGCAGTTTGCCGTCGTTGTTGGGGTCGTTGAGGTTGACCTCACCGATGACCCGCACGCCGCCCTCGACGCCCGCCTTGACGGCCACGAGATCGACGCCGCCGTAGAGGCCGAGCGAGACGATCGCCTGAAACTCGGGCACGTCGGCGCCCGTGCCGTCGGCGTTGGCCCGGTCGGACACGTAGAAGCCCTGGGCGATGTCGAGCGAGTCGCCCGAGACCATGTACTGGTTGATGCCGTAGGTGTCGAAGCCGAAGGCCAGGTTCGAGTTCATCTCGAACGCGGCCCGCAGGCCCACCTCGAAGCAGACGATGCGGACGAGCGGAATCTGCTTCTCGAGCTGGTACTGGAGCTTCGGCAGCTGGAAGGTGACGAGCGTCGCCGTCTTGCCCATCATCAGCTGAAACAGATTGAGCGGATCTTCGATGAGCGGTACGCGGAGGCCGCCACGGTCCGCGGCGCTGTTCGAGAACTTCGACTGCCGCTGCTTCTGGGTCGCGGAGTCGGGGTTCATGGCCGCCAGGGCCTGGAGAGCGGCTTCCGCGTCGTTGTCGGCCTGAGTCCTGTTCCGCGTGTTGATGCCCAACGCGACGTTGTCGTACTGCATCGAGCCGTACTTGTAGCCCCCCTTGTCGAGGTCGGCCACCTTAGGGAACCAGAACCGGCCCATGGGGAGTTGGACGTTGACACCGGCCGGCAGGGCTGCGATCTGCGCCACCAGGTTGTCCAGCGCGGTCACCGTTTCGATCACGCCCCGCACGCCCTTGGCCTTCTCTCCGCCGAACTTCTCGAGCAGGTCAACGACCCGGATCGTGGTGCCGGCGACATCGGAGAGCACCGGCACCGGCGAGTTGAGGAACGTGAGAATGGGCCGGATCTGCGCCAGGTACGGCTCGGCCTTGTCGATGGACGGCTTGAGGAAGCTCGTCAGGAAGCTGCCCACATCGAGCCGGACGTTGCCAAATCCGATCTCGGGCCGCAGGTCCATCTCCTTGACGAGCGGCGAGGCGGGATCGATTCCCTTGTCGCCACCGGGAGCCCGGCTGTCCGCCCTTTCGATCCCCTCCTCTTCCTGCACCCGCTTGATCAGGCTGATGTCGGGCTCGTCGCTCGAGCCGGATCCCGAGGTGACCCCCGGAGTCGACTGGAGATCGGCGGCCGTCTGCTTCGCCTTCTCGATCTTGGACCGCGCCGCGCGGGTGCTCCAGTCGACGTTGAGGTCGGCGTAGATCCGCGGGATCGTCAGATTCTGGCTGGTGGCCGTATCGCCGATCGACAGTTCCATCGTCAGGTTCGCGACGGCCTCGGCGTTGTAGTCGACGGTGAAGATCCGCTTGAAGCCAGCCGTCTTCATCTCGGGCCATGTGATGCGGCCCTCGGTGGCGTCGGCATTGATGTTGCGGATCGGATCCCAGCCCACATCGCTGTTGATCGCGTCGCGGGCAACCGGCGTGCCGTAAAAGACGAACATTCCGCCGCGAGCGTTCCTTCTCTCGACGATGCCGTTGATCTCCTTGAGCCGCGCAAACTCGACCTGGTACCACTGCGGCTTGGCCGAGGCGGGCAGCTGGAAAACGAATCCGGCCTGGGCCAGGTTGTAGGACTGGCCGGTGGCGGCGAGATCGTCCGGGCGAAACGTGTCATCCAGAGCGAGGGCTCTTCCCAGAGCCTGGGTCAGCTGCGCGGCGCGGATCGCGGGGCCGGTGAGGATGCCATCGGCGGCCTTCAGCGTGACCCGGTAGTTCCGCATGTCGTACTCGACGTTAATGACGATATCCTTCGTCAACGGCTGGTCGACCGACTTGGCCAGGATGGGCAGCGTGACATAGGGCGTGTACGGCCTGAGCCGCGCGACCACGAGTGCGTCGAGAGGAAGAGCCTCGCGGACGGAGACCATCGTTCGCTCGAAGATGAGCGGCGTGGAGCCAAGCGTGACCGTGCCCGTGGTGTCGAGCAGGTTCCAGCCGGTGTTCTTGTTCGATCGGCCCTCGGTGACGAGCACGAAGATCGGCTTGCCGCGCAGGTCCAGGTTGTCGTCGGCGTCGAAAGAGCGGCTCCAGGACCGCGGCGACACAGTGTAGATGCCGTTTTGCTGAGGGACCGCCTGGTTCTTGACGAGCACGCGGTCTCCCACCTTGAGCTGGACGCCGTCGATGATGCCCATGCCAGACAGCGCAATGTTCGCCCCGGTGGCCACGCGGACGGGAATGTCGAGGGCCTGGTACTTCGACGGCGGCGCGATCTTGAGCTTGAGCTCGTAGTACTGCTTGGCGTAGACGCCCTCGATGTCCCGCTCCGCCCAGAGGAAGGGCGCCAGCGACGGGATGCGGCCGGGCTTCGCGATTCCGCCGGATGTCCCCACGACATCCTTCCCCTTGTCGTCCACGACCCGCATCGTGTCCGGTCCGCCGGGGGCGTCCGCCTGCGCCCTGACCGAAAACTTGCTGGACTTGGCACTCGGGTCGACCATGTTGAGTCCGACGGCGGCCGTGAACCGTGTCGGCAGCTCGTTGTTGCGGTTGACGCCGGTCGTCTCGTCGTCGCGTTCGGTGGCCGTGGTCTGCGGGCCTTCGCTGGCGTCGTAGAAGTACTGCGAGTCGACGTCGGTGAACCCGCTGAGTCCGCGGCGGATCTTGTCGGTGGCCGCCAGGCGGAGGAAGAACAGGCTGCCCGACAGTTGTGCCGGCTTCATCGCCGTGACTTCGATGAGCGTGTGCGGGTAGGGGTTGGCTTGGGGCACGTAGAGCCCCTGGTCGTTCATTTCGGCGGGGACGTAATCGCCGTTACCGCTGGGCGTGCCCACGACCCACCAGACCTTCTCGTTGGTGGTCGTCGACGAGGGCGTATCGCCGCACCCGCAGGGGTCGGAGACGGCAGGATCGGTCTCCACGAACGCCGTGACGTCCGCCGCGAACTTGTTGATGGCGATCGCCCGGTAGGGCTGACCGGTCGTGGCGTCGATCACGTCCTGGTCGTCTGTGGTCTGGGTCGTCCCCTTCGTATCGACGATCTTCCAGTACTGCGCGCCCGCATCCCACCGCTGCGTGTAGTTCTTGGATGCGCCCGTGAGCGTCGCGTCGAAGCGAAGCTGGGCCTCGAATTGGCCGGCCGCGCCGCTGGCATTGCCCGTGTTACCCCCGTCTCCGGTGCTGTCCACCTTCAGGTAGAAGCCGTCGGTCAGGCTGAAGCCGAAGCCCAGCAGCATCTCCCAGCCCATCTGCAGCCGCAGACCACCGTCGAACGCCGCGCCCACGCCGATGCTCGACAGGGCGTCGAGCTTGAAGCCCATGTCGATGCCGGTGTCGAACACCTTCTGGCCGAGCCGGAAGACGATCTCGAAGGCGTCGGCCCCGCGGACGTCGTTCGCGAGCACGTTCCGCTTCTTGTCCATGAAGACGACGCCGATGTCTTCAGGCCGCGTCGCCGCCATCATGGAATCGAGCGAGCGATCCATGCTGATCGGGTCGTACTGGAGCAGGATGTTGGCATTCTTGGGCCCGAGGTACTCGAAGACCGACTGCCGCATCACGTCGAAGATGCCTTCGCCCGCACCCCGCATCTTGTTCCGCATGTCGAGGAGCCAGCCGGTGCGGAAGCTGAAGACCGAACTGACCGCGCCGCCGATTTTCCCCTCCATAAAAGGCAGCGGAATTTTGTTGAGCCCCTTGAGCGCGCTCTCGACCCCGCCGATCGCGGCATTGAGCTTGTCGAGGATCATCGCTGGGTCGCGGACGAAGTCGAGGAGCGACTCCTCCGCCCCAAGCAGGTTCTTCGCGTTCTCCAGGTCCGGCGCGAAGGCGAACAGTTCGCCCCCCAGGTCGGCCGCGGCGAGATTCAGCCGCGACTGCCATGTCGCGAGCGAGACGCCGTCGGCGTCGACGGTGCTGTTCGCCGCCAGAAGGCGGGTGATCGCAGCCTTCGACTTTTCCAAGCGGTTGAGGGCGTCGAGGTAGTTGGCCAGGCTCGGCATCGCGAGGTAGAAACTCGCGGGATGGTTTTGGATGAAGCCGTAGACGCCCGAATCCCGGGCCTCCTGGACGCTGGCCTGCGTGGGATTCGCCGGGGCGAAGTTGTCGAAAATCGGCATTTTGACGGAGACGGCGCCGCCGAATGTCGCGGTGTAGTTGACGACCGAGAGCGCATCCAACTGGCCGCCGCCCGGCACGACGTAGAAGATCGAAGAGGGCGGTGTCCCGGCAGGGCCCGAGAGCGTCACGACGAGCGACCCGTTCTGAATGCTGGCCTGCCCGTTTCGCACGTCCATGCCGAACTTGGCCGGGAATTGCAGATTTTGGCCGTTCACGCTGAAGGCGATCGTGAACGACGTGCCGTTGGTCAGGCCGCGGCTGCTCGAGCCGTCGTGGCCGTAGAGAAACGTCTTGTCATTGACGAGGTCGTAGCCAACCGAGAGCACGCTGGTGGCGTTGATCACGACGTTGAGCGGAGTCTTCGAATCGCCGTCGGTCAGGGAGTCGACGCCCTTCGGCAGGGCACGGCCCAACTCCTCGTAATACTTCACGAGGTCCACATCGAAGTCGATGGTCGTCGCCTTGCTCGTGCGGTAGCTGACGTCGATGCGGTAGGCCTTGTGGGCCGCGTCGTAGGCGATGCGGAGGTCGGAGGAAGGAACGCCCAGCGACGTTTCGAGGGCCCGCTCGAGCTCCTGCGGCGTGGACGCCGTAAGCTTTCCGAAGGCATCGATCCGGCCCGCGAGGCCGGTGTCGAGCGTGATCATGTCGGCGAGGGACTGGTTGAGCAGCGGCAGATCCTGGTCATTGAACGGCTGCAGGTCTCTACTCAGCGTGTCGAACACGCGGGAAGCCTGCGAGAGCGACGAGGCGATGGTGGCCACGCTCAGCTTGGCCTGATAGCCGACCTCACCAAGTTGGTTCGACTCCGGGAGGGTCACCGTCGCATAGGACGGGTTCGCCACTTCCCTGATCACCTGCGGCTGGATGCGACCGGCCATCGAGGTCATGACGAACCGCAACAGGCTCGTGGCGTCGACGGTCTCGGTCGCGGAACCGGTCCGTTTCTGGGCCGTGGCGAGGGCCGCGTTAAAGTCGGCGACGAGATCCGCGAAGGACGTGTTGCCGTTCGTGGCCGAGGCCGGCACCGTCACGGTGTAGGTGTCCGGACCCTGAACGATCGAGAGCGAACTGGCCGATGTCAGACGGCCAGTCGTCGCTCCACCGGCAGCCAGATTCGGCACGAGCAGGTTTTCGAGTACGGGATACGTGACTCCAGCCGTGGTGTGCATCACGCTCACGCGGCCGCCCGAGCCCACGAAGGCGACCTCGCCCGAAAGGTTCGTCATCGTGCTCGTGGGCGTGCCGTTGACCACCCGGACAGCGCCCGAAAGAGCCACGTTGAAGTCGGACACCAGGTCCTGGAACGTGGCGTTGGTGGACGCCACGGCCTGCGTCACGGTGACCTCGTAGGTGTCGCTGCCGATCGTGAACCGGATCGCGGAGTCTGCGGAAAGCCGCCCTGTGCCGCGGCCCGAGTCCTCGAGGCTGGGCACCGCGACCACCGCCCCGACGTCGACGAAGGCATCGATCCGCTCCGCTGCGAAGTCGGGAACAGCGATCGTGATCTCGGCGTTCGGACTGATGTCGTTGACGGCGGCTCCGGCACGCGACAGTTTGGTGAGTGTCAGCGAGGCCGCGTCGGTGAACTTTTGGGTCAACAGGTTCGCGGCGTCGACGAGGATGTCGTCGGGCGAGCCGCCACCGGCAGTCAGGACGGCCGAAAAGTCCGCCGCCACGGATCCCACCGTGTCGGCGAAGGCGATCGTATTGATCCCGTAGGTCACCTTGCCCGACAGGTCGTTCAGCGACCAATTGAAGGAACTCTCCGCGAACTTCTTGGCCGCGTCTCCATGCGGCACCACCCGCGAGCTCACGCCCGCAGCACGGCCGAAGAACGAGATGTCAGCCTGGGTGGAGGATGGCAGCCCGTCGCTGATGCCGAGGTCGGCGTTGCCCTGAGAACGCGTCGCCGTGACCGTGATCCCGATCGGCATGCTCGAATTCACGGTGGGCGTGTAGAGCTCGAGCCCCACGCCGAGTTCGCTCTGTCGGGCGAGCAACGGCGTGCCGGCAAGAGCGGCATTGACATCGGCGATAAGGTCGTCGATCGAGGCATTCGTGGAGGTGCTGGCGGCCGTCACCGTGACGGTCGTGGCCAATCCGCCGACCGCCGTGACCGTGAAGATCGCATCGTCGGAAAGACGGGAGCTGGCAGACGGGGCCCCGCCGAGGCCGATCGCGATCGGACCGCCAGGCCCGATGTCGAGTTGGATGCCGAACCCAAGGCTCATGGTCGGGTTCAGCGTCGGCACCGTGCCTCCGGTGAAGGAGAGGGCCCCCAGGGGCGCGATGTTGAACGCCACTTCCGGCGCGACCGCGATCGGCGTGGTGCGGGAGGATGAGAATTGGAGAGATACGGTGCCAGCGCTGGCGTCATAGACGGGCTGGAGGCCGAAGGCCGCGAACGCCGGATAATTCTGGAAGTCCGCGAGCGTCTTGAGGTCGTCCGGTCGTTCGGCGATCGTCGAGACGAGCTGGCCTGCGGTCGTGGATGAGTCGATCGCGGAGGAGAGCGTGACCAGGGTGTTGCCGCCCGACAGCGTGACGGTCTGCACAGAGCGGATGACCGCGTCGAGCGCGGCGGGCGTCGAGGGAATGAGCCCCACCGACTGGCCGACGGCGACGACGTCTCGCTTGTCGCCGACAAGCGTCAACACCGTGCCGTTGGCCGCCACGCTGAACGCCACCCCGGAACCCGCGGCCGTGGGTAGTACCTTGGGGACAGTGACGTCGATTACCGAGCCGATCGTGTCATTGAACAAGTCACTGAAGTTGAAGGCGTCGAGGAGCGATTTTTGCTGCACGAAAGGGATCGATGCGGTCACGGCCTCGGTCGTTCCGAGCACCTCGTAGGCTCCACCGACCTGCTTCACGGCATTGATGAGGTCGTCGGACGAGAGATTCCCGAACCAGACGAGCCGGCCCAGGTCGATACCCGTGACGGTGGGCAGGGTCGAGCCGGTCGTGTCGGTCGACACGATCCGCAGCTTTGAGCTCGCCGATGCGACCGGGACGCCGCCGATGCTGGCGGCGATCGGCAGGTTGAGCGTGATCGACGGGGTGCCGAGGGTCGAGGCCGAGGCACCGGGACTCGCCCACGCGGAAACCGCCTGCGTCGAGCCCCCGGAAAAGGAAACGCTGGTGGAATACGGGCGCGATACCTCGCCTTCGAGCGTAGCGTCGAGGATGCCGAAGCGGACGTCCGCGCCGAACGAGTAGATACCGGCGGCGAGATTCGTGGCTGCGATGGCGAGGGTGGCCGTCGGCGAATCGGCGTCGGTGAGGTCGAGTTCAATCGTAAAGCCGGTCGTGAGCGTCGTGCCCGTCTCCAGAAGTGGCGTCGTGCGGAAGACGACGCCGTAATCGCTGTTGAGGCTCTGGGCGACACTGCCCCACGCGGTGGGAGCGGCGTCGGTGCCGAAATCCACGTCGGCCTTCTTCGTGCCCGATGCCGTGATCGCCACCTGAATCGAGACTCGATCGCCCGAGACCATGGGGGTCACAGTGATCGTCCGCGAGCCGGCAGCCGCTCCGACGGCGGCGGCCTTCGTGGCCAGTGCCGCGTTGACCGCGGTGGCCAGTCCCGAGAGCGTAGGACTCGCGCCCGCGAGGTAGGTGGACGCGGCCGACTTGAGTTCGAGCAGCGTCTGCACGTCGGTCGGTGAGATCGATGTGGAATCCGTGAACAGGTCGTTGATTGTCCGCTGCGCCAGGTTGTCGAGCGTGTTGGATGACGTCCGGTTGGCGAGGGCCGTCTTGATCGCGGGGGCGACCGTGTCGTTGAGTCTGTTGAAGGCCGACTGGATCGCGTTTTTGGACGCGGTCGTGAACGAGTGGTCTGGGAGCGTCATGTCCCAGAGCACATCGACGCCGGCAACCAGCGGCGGGGCCGCCACGTCGCCCGCTGTGTATTCCAGATCGAAGTCGCCACTGAGGGCGGCCGGACCGGTGATATCGGTCGACGCGGCGACATCGAAGCCCGAGAGGGTGTGGATCGTGTCGACCAGCGACGCGCCATCGCCCCCTGCGATGTCGCAACCCCAGAGGTAGAGGTCGGCACCCGGCGCGGCGAGCCTGTTCCAGGCCACGAGGCCGCCCGCCAATTCGTCGACCGAAGCGGTGTCGAACGTCGTGTTGCCGAGCGTGAACCTGCCCGGCGAGCCGTGACTGACAAGGCTGATCGACGACACGCCCGGATCGGCGGCAAGTGCTGCCGACACGTCAGCAAACAGATCGGTGGTCGCCGACTGAAACAGGATCCGCGCATCACTGCCGAACGACGCGGCGATGCCGCCGTCGGAGGCCAGCGCCGCATCGATCACGACGAGCCGGGAGGCGGGGGCGTTCGCCCACACACGGTGCTCATCGCCCCCCGCCACCACGGCCAATAGTTGCCGCGGTTCGAGGGTTTCGGGCGAAGAGACGGAGAGGCCCGACGAATGGCGTCGGAGGCGTCGCGAAGCCCCTGCCGTCGTTCCATCGCGCCGGCGCCGGAAACAGCTCCGAAGCAAGCCGTTGTATTCCAGCAGGGTCTGAGGTCGGAGGGAGCCCGCCATGGCATGTCTCTCGCGGTTGGGTGGGAACGATCGGATGTCGAGAGGGCCGATCGCAAGATTTGCCTAAACTACCATCCATCCCTCCAAAGGGCCAGAAACGGGCTTCCTGGGGGTACTTACGTCTGCCGGAAGCCAATTGTTCTGCTGCAGGCGTCCCTCCCGTTTGGCGGCGCTCTGCTCGCACGAGACCGGCAGAACCGTCATGGACGGGAGAAACTGCGCCGCGAGTACCGTTCCCGGCGAGGCCGCAGAAGCCGCGATACTCACCCGCCAGCCATCCTGCCGAAGCCATCTGGCGGCTGCCTGCATCATGCGTCGCCCCCCCGCTCCCCGATGGAAAGGGGCGGTGCTGCCCTCCGAACGCGACGTCCGAGAGGCATCAGCACGTCAACGGTGGGGCACGGCCATGGGCATCGACATCGCCATCCTGATTTCCACATTCGAGCGTCCGGAACACCTGCGACGATGCCTGCTGTCGCTCGAGCGACAACGAGGCGTGGAAGGACGGTTCGAGGTCGTCGTCACCGACGACGGCTCGGCGGATCACACGCTGCGGCTCGTCGCGGAAACGGCGAGGCGGGTTCCCTTCCGGCTCACCTTCACCACGCACGAGCATCGCGGATTCAGGCTCGCGCGATGCCGAAACGAGGGCGTAGCGGCCTCCAATGCACCCTACCTGCTGTTCACCGACGGCGACTGCATCCTGCCCCCCGATCATGTACGAACCCACCTCGACGAGCGACGGACGGGCAGTGTGAGCGCCGGCGACTGCATCCGGCTCGGCCAATCGGCGTCGCTGTCTCTCGATGACGCCGCAATCGACCGCTGGAGCGTCGACCGTCTCATCGACAGCCGCGAACGGCGGCGGATTCTCTGGAAGGCCATCAAGGCGGCCGGATACTCCCTGCTTCGCGTGCCGATGCGGCCGCGTCTGACGGGCAACAACATCGCCCTGTGGCGAAGCGACCTCGAACGGATCAACGGGTTCGACGAGCAGTTCATCGGATGGGGACTCGAGGACCGCGATCTACAGAGGCGACTGACGGCTGCCGGCGTTCGGGTGCGGTCCATTCTCCACCGCACGGCGCCGCTCCACCTCTGGCATGCGCCCGCCGCAAGCTTCAGTCGCAACAACCAGGGAACGGAGAACCTGACGTATTACTCGCGACAGGGCGGCCCGGCATTCTGCGAGGATGGCCTCGTCAAGGCCTGGGAGTCAGCCCTCCCCTCGCTGCCCTTGGTCTTTCCATCGAAACAGCCAGCAACGCACCGCACCCGGCGGGCCGCGTGATGATGAACATGAATCTATTAGCCTGGCGCCGCGGCAGAGTTGCTGGGGTAGGGGCACGCGCCGCATCCGCAGCGAGCGAGCGACGCCTGCTCGACGCCGCTGCGTTTGCCCACGTCTTCGAACCGCTGGTAGGCCACCGGGTAGGCTACGTCCGTTCGATCGGTAACGTTGGAGACGATCTCATCGAACTGGCGACGGCCCAACTGCTTGACACGTTCGGCATCCGCTGGCGACTGCAAGCCCCCACCGAACCCGCCGATGTCGACTACCTGCTCTTCAGCGGTGGCGGCAACATGGGTTCCCGGTACGCCAACAACTACGCGATCCGCGGTCAGGCTCTCGCGCTTGGTCCACCGCTGATCATCCTGCCCCAGTCGTTCACGGATCGAGAAGATCGACCGTTCGCGAAGGTCTTCGTGCGCGAACACGCGAGCTTGACGCTGCGGCCTGATGGCATCCTGGCGCCCGACCTCGCGTTGGGACTGGCGTGGACACCGCCCCCTCGGCCCGACCGCGACCTCGGCATCCTGCTCCGTCGTGACCGTGAACGGACTGGTCGCCGACGACTATTCACACGCGATCCTGTTCGGGTCTGCCGCACGCCGGCCGAATACCTGAGTCTAGCCGCACGCTATCGCCGAATCGTGACCGACCGGCTTCACTTCGCCATCGCAGGCCTGCATGCTGGGCGAGACGTGACGCTGCTGGCAAACGACTACCATAAAAACCGGTCGATGCATGAAACCTGGCTGGCCGACCTCGGGTGCCGATTCGCTCCCACCCTGGCACACGCGCTGGAGGACAGGTCGGCCAATGGCACTTCGGCAAGCGTCGGCCAAGCGGGGCGGATCATGAGGAGCAACCGCCGGAGCTGGTCGCGCTGGATGCGGCCCGATCGTGGAGGTGCCGAGGAGCTTCCTACCCGCGCTCAAGGCCGGATTTGGCTCGTTGGCTCGAGCCCGCCTTAAAACCGCTCTTCTCGCGGGCGGGCGGCCGCTTCCCTGTTTGGTGCAGGTGGAGAGCGTCCCGCGCGACCTCGGCCCCGATACCCAGCGCCCGCGAGATGAGGTCGATGCCCGACCCAGCGTTCGCCATCTCGACGATCTGCGGCAGCATTGCCTCGTATTTCGGCGTGCGGCGCAGCGAAATCACGAACTCGCGGCGGCTACAAAGCGCTTTTCCGAGCATTGTCCAACGGTCGGTATTCAGGAACTCCCAAATATCGGTGGTTGGATCATCGACTCCGCCCCCCTTTCTCCGCTGCAATGCAGCGATCACCGACACCGCATCGATCGTGAACCGAGCCACCATCTGTGGCTTCGCCTGCCCCTCGAACGTCCTGGTCTCGATCACCACGTCACCCACCAGTGTCTTCAGCACCATCGCTGCAGTACCCACATCCGAAAGCAGGACGTCTCGAAGCTGGTTCAGCTCCGCGAGCACGTCCTTCTCCTTCACCCGCGTGACTGGCGGGCTCTGGTTACGGCGACGCTCGGCGACAAGTTGCGCACGCAGTGACTCCAGATCTCGCTCCATTTCAGCCACCTTCCGGATGATCGCCTTGATTGCCGCGTCGTCTCCCATTTCTTCGAGGTTGCGGTTCACGCGGGCAATCTGCTGTTCCCGCTTGGCAATTTCCCGTTCGAGTTTCACGGTTGAGCCCTTCGGGCGGCGGGCGGCCGCCGCGAGCGCGGCGTTCACCTCCTTTGTGAGCTCGGCCGTGAATTCCTCCGTGAATATCGCCGCCGAAATGGCACCGAGCACTGCCTCGTCAATGATCCGCGCCGACTTGTAGCCCCGGTTTTTGCAGTCGTGTGCACCGTACACCGCGTTGCAGCAGAAGAACGACTTGTATTTGCCAGTCGAACGTCCCAGCACCATCGGTGCCCCACAGCCACCGCATACCGGCCGCACCAACACCTTCGGGTACACGTCGACCCGCGAGGCTTTTTCTCCCGCGAGTGCCAACTCGGCCGCCTTCTTGCCGAACCGCTTGGCCCCCTCGCCGAGCTTCGCCTTCACGGCCTCGGCGAGTTCATCGGATAGGATTCGTAGATCGGGCATGTCACGCGCTATCCACTCTTTCCGATCCCGCTGGATCACGTCGACGTGGCCTGTTTCCCGATCGCAGACCTGTTTCGTCTTCCGTAACACCTCCTCGCCAACGAGCCGCTCGCGGTAATAGAGACGGCGGACTCGGACATCGCTCCACGTCGCCTTGCCGCTCACCTTCTCCGCGTTGAAGAGCTTGGCCACATCAGCGGGGCTCTTGCCCTCGTGGGCAATCATCTCGGCACCGCGGACGATCCATGCAGCCTCCTCGGGATTGATCTCGGCACGCTTGGCATCCGTACCCTTTCGGGTCTTCACAGGGTTGCCATTTGCGTCGACGAACGGCACAAGCCGGTAGCCGAATCCGGGCGGCTGGACGAGACGCCCCTGCTCGAAGGCATCGCCCATTCCGCGTTTCACGCGGGATGCATTTTGGTCAATCTGCATCTCATGCATCGTGGCCATGATCGACAGCAAGATCTTGGACTGCTCACTGGCGCTGTCGAAAGAGTCGCTGGCACCGACAAGCCGGACGCCGGCCCGCCGCACAAGTTCGTTCAGCCGCAGCGACTCGATGACGTTGCGGTTGGTGCGGCTCAACTCGTCGATCACGAGCCATTCCACCTGCGTCTTGCTGCGCTGCTCGACAATCGTCTTGAGGAGCAGGTAGCCACGGCGGCAGGCGAGCGTTCCGCTGATCGCGGCGTCGCCGCAGACGTACGCCCACGGGATGAACACATCGTCGCGGCGGGCCCGGGCGAGGATATTGACGAGTTGCTGGTTCAGCGACCGAGGATTAGAGCCTTCGTCGGAGAACCGGGTGTAGGCCCCACCGAGAGCCCGCCAACGGGCCGTCACACCGGCGGGATCGAAGACGTCAATCAACTGCGTCCGGAACCGCTGCTCGAACGCGGCGGCCATGGCGTCGATTGTCGCCTCCGTGACCTCCGGCAACGCGGCCGTACCCAGAAGCCCAGGCCAGTGGACGGCCTGCTGCTCGACATAGGTGCGGGCAAGGGACCGGAGGGCTTCACGGGGCGGTAGCCCCCACTCCTCCCTGCCTTTTTCCCGGCTGCGGTATGTCGACGCCGGGCCGACGGGGTTGGTAAGGCCGCCGTCGGAACGGTGCCCCGCGCCGGCGGTGCCGGTCGTGGAGTGGATGGAAACTGGATCCTTGGAAACGTTGTGGCTTTTCATGGCCAACTCCTAAAACCACGATGGGTGGAGTGGCCTGAGCCAAGGACTGCGGTTCCGGGGCGGATGCCGGGCCACATGGCCGCGGCAGAAAATCCCCCTAAAACCAGTACGGCTGCGGCAGAATCGCGAGGATTAGACGCAAAGCCTTCCAGTCGTTCGGTCGCAGCGGCGGAGGGCCGCTGCTACTGGCGCGACCGAACGACTTGTCCTTGGTCAGGCTCCCGGCGGTTTTGCCGCCGGGGGTGCCGATTGAGCCCTGCTCGCGGTAGCCTCGCTCCGCGGGGTGCTAAAGCCGTACCAACGACGGCGCAGCATCTTTTCAGGGACTGCTCTCCGCCTCGCAGTGCCTTTTCTATCAATTCACAGGCAACTGCCGCCGCCCGGCAGACGGCGGCGGAGAAAGTTCATCCGCTTTTCCACCGGCATCGCGAGCCGGCGGGCGATGAGATCCTCGAGATGACGGTCGCTCTCGGCGGTGAGGCTGGCGAGCGATGCACGACGGTCGTTGGCTGAGACGGCCGCGTGCAGTCCGCGGCCAGCGCTCTGCTGCGCGAGTTGCCGTTTCGCGGGCCTCTTCCTGCAGGACATCAGTCGCTCCTCATGGCAGGACACTTCGTCACTGCTTGCGAATCGCGCGGAGCGTCTGCTCCAAGACCGGGATCACAGCCCGATCGCGGTCGCGGCCGGCCGCTTTCTTACTCTTGATGATATCGTCGAGCGATGCGACAAGCACCGGCTGGCCACCGACAACGTGCCGCGTCGCTCGACTCTTGAGCCCCTCAAACGAACGCACACCGTGAATCACCGGCATAAAGTCGGCCTGGAGGCCGGTGTCGTCATTGACCATTCGGTAAAGCTTCGACACCGGGTAGTACGGTCGCATCACCATCGCAGGCAACCCCTTAGCAGCCATTTTGAGCTTGCGGAGGTTTGTCGGCGTGTCGCGAAACATGAAGTCGAAGTCGATCGTGGTGACGGGGGCACCTTGGATCGCCGCTGCCGCATTGCCGATCAGGACCACCTCGACCTTCACCTCGGCGAGAGCGGCAAGCAGACCCGAAAGCAGCGGGGTGGCGTTCATGAGAATGATCGTAGCAGGCGACACGAAACATCCACAGGAACAGGACGACACGCACCGGCATTCAGGGTTGAAAAAAGGATAGATCGGCTCATCGCACTTCGGCAAGCGTTAGCCGAGCGGAGCGGATCACGAGAAGCAACGGCCGGAGATGGTCGGGGCGGTGCTTCTTCCGTCTTTTCGTCATCGAAAGTCTCCTTGCCCGTAGGGCAGTAGACCTTCATGCCGACTGGATCAGGATTTCCAAGGCAGGCCAACCACCAGAGGTGTTATGGCCGGAACTGACGCTGACCAGAGGCTCCAGCCGGCCGTTGCCGGAGCCCTGGCATGGCCTGCCCGGGCTGCAGGCCAGGCACGTAATACTCGACGTATCCGAGGTGCATCTCGTCGAAGGTTTGCGGGCCCCAGCGGACCGTCTTTGTGGGATCGGGATTCGCCGGATTGCCGTCGCTGTTGTCGAACCACGCCGTGAATACGATCGTGTCGCCCGCATTCAGTGCGAGCGGCTCATGCAGCCGGTAGAGCAGCTGCCAGTTGAAGTCGTACCTCGGGATGTCGAGGAGCGTGGTCCGCGCACCGCCGCCTCGCACCGCCTCGTAGCGGCAGGCCTTGCCCCGCACGTGCAGATGCGGCATGAATCCCATGATCGCGGCGTCGAACGGCAGCCTCAGCGACGCCTCCTCGCGGTGGTCGGCGGCGCCAGGTGGAATCGAAATCCGGGCGTTTACGATGCCGGCCACGCGCACCTCATGCCGCGGGGGCTCCTTTGCATAGATCACGCCCACTCTGGTGCGATCGGTCGTCGCGGTTCCGTTGGGCGTGTAGTGCATCTGAAACTTGAGCCGTGACCCCTTCGGCAGTTTCTTGGCGAAGTCTTCGGGATAGACGAGGGTGTTTTGCCCCGGCACATATTCGCCCCAGAATCCGCCCCGCTCCTCGGCGGCGGCATCCCGCGGGCCGTCCGCCTGTTCTTCGGTGCCGGCGATATGGATGAGCGCGTGGTGCACCACGTTGCGATCGCCCGGCTGCACCTCGATCGCCCGCACCCAGCGATCCTCGGGGAGACGCGTCTCGACGAACACCGTTTGATAGGGCATTACCCCCGTCGCCTTCACCGCTACCGGCTCGGCGAACTCGAAGACGGCGTCCGGGGTGCCGATCTGCCAGCCGTCCGGATACTTCTTCGGCGACGGTGCATCGGCCGGATTTCCCTCGGGTCGCCCGCCGGAAATCCACCGCAGCAGGTCCCGCTTCTCCGGTTCTGCGAGCGATCTGTCGTTGGCCCAAGGGGTGTGTACGCGACCGGTCTCGGTGTCGGGTGGCGCGGGAGACGCAAACCAGGGCGGCATGGTGCCACGATCGATCACCTCTCGCACCATGCCGGCGTGGGCCACGAGATCGTCGTAGGAGTCGAGCGGGAAAGGACCGACGCCACCGTCGCGGTGGCACTCGGCGCAGTGTCGCTCCACGATTCGCGAAATGCGACCGTGGTAGGTCACCTCCGCGGCCGGGGCATCGCCCGGCGGCACGGCCAGCACGCAGCCCGGTGCCTCGGTGGCCGCGACGAGCGGGGCCTTACCTGCACGTATGGCCGCGATCGCGTCGGAGAGGTATCGCCGGCGCGGCGCCTCGATCGAGTAGCCGAACCCGTACTGATCGTCGATCGCGCCGTGGTAGGCGATCGTGCGGTCACGCCCCAGCACCACGGCATCCGTCGTGGTGACCGCACCGACGGCCGCCGCCAGCCTGCCTTCAGGATCATGGACATAGGTAGCCCGGGTGCCAAACCGGCCGGCGGCGGTCCTCATATCGGACAGCTTGTCGGATGCCACCGGGTTGACGAGGATCCACTCGATGCCGTCGCCGTTGGCCGCGACCATTTCCTCGAGCCGCGGCAGATACTTGCGGCTGATCGGACAACTCGTGCTCGTCATGGCGAAGACCACCATCCGCGAGTCCGCAATCGCGGCGAGCGAGTGGGATTCTCCCGCCACGTCTTTGAATGTCACTTCAGCGATGTGGCGTCCGATGCCGTGATCACCCGGCCGCACCGGCTTCGGGCCCTCGCGAACCGGCGGTTCGGCAGGAGATGGCTTCGCCGGCTGCGCGGCGGCGATCGACGATCCCTCCGGCGCAGTGCCCGTGGGTGCACGCATGTCCTTCAGCGCGCCTTTGCGGACGGCCTCCAAGGCCTCCGGCTTCGTAATCACGCCGTCGGCATCGAGGTCGAGCCGCTGGAAAAATGCCTGGGCCGGCAGCTCGTCCCGGGTGATTTTTCCGTCGCCATTTCTGTCCAGCTGGTCGAACCGCTGTTCGACTGCCTGCTGGGCGATGGCGCGGCGGACGCTCATGTATCCGCACGAGATGACGAGGATGGCCGAAACGACAGAAACGTACGGTCGAATACGCATAAGGTTCACATTGTTAGGGTAGCCGGCTACTGACCAGAGGGCTGCTTCTGCCACTCGTAGTCGCCGAGCTCTTCGGCGGTGACGGTTCCGTCCTTGTTCTCGTCCATACCATCGAACAAGAAGTGGTTGGCAGACATTTCTTCCTTGGTGATGCGGCCATCTTTATTTTTGTCGAATTGCATCATCAGGACCCGAAGTCGATAGGCCTTGAGCTGGCCGGCGGCGACCGCGGCCGCTTCTCCTTCGAGCTTCAGGACCCGCTCGCTCCCAAGGCGGGCGTCAGCCTTCTCACTTCGAACGCTCTCTATGAACTCCAGCACCGCTAGGCTCACAGGATCGTCCGAGGCGCCGAACTGCGTCATAAGCGACTGATGCTCTCGGAATGAGGACACGTCCAAGATCTCGGCGCGTGTCCCGTTTTTCCTCAGAGCGGTCGCGAAATCAGCCACGCCCGCCTTCTTGTGCTCGATTGCCGGGCCATATGCCACAACCACCTGAAATGGAGGACTCTTTGCGGTCTGGGCGTGGACGAGCGGCGAAGCGTCCGACCAGGCCGCAGGATCGTCGCCGAATGCCGCACGGTAGGGGCTGTCGGCACGGCGGATATCCGCGGCCACGTCGCGGATGTCCATCGCAGCCGAGTCGAGTGGAATGACGGCACGGAGAACCGAAAG
>CANHCU010000061.1 GCA_947459185.1 Planctomycetaceae bacterium
CGCTCACTCGATGCTGACTGCGCTCCGGCATCCTGCCTACGCTGGTCAGCAACGCCGGCTCTCGGGACACGGGTAGCCCCTCACGGATAATTCCAAGTCCCATAAAAGCCCAGAGCGCAAGCGACGGGATCCTTTTAAGCTGATCGTCGGCCACTGCATAACCATGTACTCCCACACGCAACTCGCCGCCCTCTGCCGTCGCTGGTGCGCCGCCGCGCCGGTGGGCATTGCCCCACTGGGGACGCCGGGCTTCAGTGGGTCGCAGGTGTTCGTGGTGGAACTGTCCGACCGGCCCGGACGGTTCGTGCTCAAGAGTTTTCATGCCGGTGCTTCCGTCGAGCATGCCCGCTTCGTCCATGGGCTCGTGAGGCACCTCCGGGGCGAGAACAGCACGCCGTTAGCCGAGTTGATAGTGGCGCTCGACGGCGACACGATCGTGAGTGATGCCGAGGGCAGGCTCTGGGAGCTCGCCCGCTTCATGCCCGGCGTGGCTATGCCCTGCCCCACTCCCGCGCAGGCGGCCGCGGCCACGACGACGCTGGCACGGATTCACCTCGCAGCCGCCAGCCTGCAGGATCATCCGCCCCGCGCAGGCATGTCGCCGGGGATCGAACGCCGGATCGACCACGCCCGCCGGTTACTTGCGCAACCCTGGCAGGCCCGCCGCGTCGTCTGGTCGCGGGCAGCCCGCGACTGGATGCCGGTTGACGTGGTCGCGGCCCTCGACGATCGCGTTGCGACGGCGATCGCCATCTTCAATCAATGCGGCGGTGAGATGCTGCTCACGAGGGTTGCCGCGATGGGAAGCCGGTCCTCCATGCTCCAGCCAGTTCTTCGTGACGTCTGGTGCGACCATGTGTTGTTCGCGGATGAGCGAAGCGACTCCGTGACGGCGATCGTCGATCTCCATGCGGCCGGCATCGACACGCCCGCCACCGATCTCACGCGGCTCATGGGGAGTTGGGCCGCTCCTGCTGGCGGCGAGAGGCTGTCCATTCTCGACCGCTGGCCGACGGCTGTCGCGGCCTACGATCGCGTGCGGTGCCTGTCGCACGCGGAGGCGGACTTGATCCCCTTCCTCCATGCCACTGGTGTCGTGTGCGGGCTCGACAACTGGTTTCGCTGGACGCTGGATGAGCAGCGCGAGTTTCCAGATGCCCGCAGAATGCTCGCCCGCATCGACTGGCTACTGCAGGAACTGCCCGCTGCCATCGCCACGGCATGGACTGCAGTCGGGAATGCGGATTGACCGTCAGAAATTGCAGCCGGTAAACTGGATAGACCGACAATCAGGATGATGGGTTCGAGTCCGCCACCCCGGCGGCGTCCGCAACCGTCGGCGTCAGATGGATCGCATGCGTAGTATTTTCCGACTGCCCACAATCTGCCGCGTGGTCGCCGCGCTGCTGGCCCTGCCAGTCGCCATAGGCTCAGGTGCGCAGGCATCGGCCGCCGATACCGCTCCGTTCGACCCGCTGGCGTCGATTTCCGCAGCCCTGGGGAGCCCTGCTCAGGTCACCGCGGCCATCGAGTCTGGCGCGAAGGGAAACATGCTCGTGGTGACGGCCTCGCTGGAAGAGGGCTGGCACCTCTACTCGCTGGAGCAGAAGCCCGGAGGCCCGCAGCCCACCAAAATCACGCTGGCCGCAGATTCACCGCTCAAGCTCGCTGGCCCTTTCCGGCCGGATGCCCCGCCCCACAAGCGGACCATCAAGGATGTGCCAGGGTGGAACGGCCTCGTGGTCGAGGAGCACGCCGGCACGGTGACATGGCGGGCGCCGCTGGCGGAGAGCCCGGATGGCAAGGCCGCGAAGGTCCGCGGCAGCGTGAGCCTGCAACTCTGCCGCGACAACGCCTGCACGCCGCCGGAAACCATCCCCTTCACGGCAGTTGCAGCCGGGGCGTCTGCCACCGCTCCAGCGACGAAAGCCCCGGGCTTAGATGACGGCCAGGCTCCCCTTGGGATCGACGGGGCCGCCGCTGCTACAGCAGGTGGTACGGCCACCGAGGTTACCGCGGCCCCGGTCATCCCTGTCATGGCGGCTCCGGCAGTCGCGGTCGACGGCTCGCAGGCCGTGGATGCCCGCGGGAGCGTGCCGCTCTCACTGCCAGTGGCATTGCTGATGGGCCTTGTGGGAGGGTTGATCCTCAATCTGATGCCCTGCGTATTGCCGGTGCTCGGCCTCAAGCTCATGTCGTTTGCCCAGCAGTCGGGCCGTGCCCGGCAGGAGATCTTCCAGCTCAACCTCTGGTATTGCGCCGGCCTCTACGCCGTCTTCTTCCTGCTGGCTACGGCGAGCGTGGCGGCAAACATCGGACTGGCGGGTTCGAATCTTGCCTGGGGCGAGCAGTTCACGTCGTCGCGGTTCAACATCGCCATGGCGGCGATCGTATTTGCCTTCGCGCTCTCCTTCCTCGGCGTCTGGGAGCTGCCAATTCCGGGCTTCATCGGCACCAAGGCCGGCGCGATGCAGACTCAGGAGGGACCCCTCGCGGCGTTCCTCAAGGGAGTGCTCAGCACCGTGCTGGCGACGCCGTGCAGCGGTCCCTTTCTCGGGCCCGTCTTCGGCTTCACGCTCACGCAGCCGACCGGCGTGACCTATGCCGTCTTCGCCGCCATCGCCACCGGCATGGCGCTCCCCTACCTGCTTGTGGGGCTGTTTCCCGGCCTCGTCAAATTCCTGCCGAAACCGGGCGCCTGGATGGAGACGCTCAAAGAGCTGCTCGGCTTCGTAATGCTCGGCACGGTCGTCTTTCTGTTCACATTCCTCGACCACGACTGGTTCGTGCCGACCTTCGCACTGCTCATCGGCATCTGGGCCGCCTGCTGGTGGATCGGCCGCGGGCAGGAGGCCCGCGCGGGCGACGTAGGCTTCGCCCGCTGGCTGCAGGCCGGCGGTATTGTGGCCACCGTTGGCAGCCTCGCCTTCATGTTCCTGGGACCTGTCGCTTCGGTGATCCCCTGGGAGCCGTTCTCGCGGGAGCGGCTCGCCGACCTGCGGCAGAAGGGGGCGACGGTGCTGGTTGACTTCTCGGCGGACTGGTGCATGACCTGCAAGTACAACCTCGCCACCGCGATCGAGACGTCGAAGGTGAAGAACGAGATCGAGCGGAACCGCGTCGTGCCGCTGCTGGCCGACTGGACCGACGGCTCGCCCGAAATCAAGCTGATGCTCGAGAGCCTGCAGAGCAAGTCGATCCCGGTGCTCGCCGTGTTCCCGGCGGCCCGTTCGGGCGACCGGCCGCCGGAGCCGATCGTGCTGCGGGATCTGATCACCGAGACGCAGGTGCTCACCGCTATCCGTGAGGCGGGTCCCTCGCGGGCGGCGCCGGCCGAGATTCGCGCGGCGTCGAAGCCGCCGACGGCTGCAGGGCATTAATCTTTGGGCATGAAGTTCCTGCCCGGCTACCGCAGGACGACGCGGTCTTGGTCGGCCGTCGCGGCGGTGACCGCGCCGATCTTCCAGTTGTCGTAGCCGAGGTCGGCCAGTTGCCGCTGGACGCTGTCGGCGAAGTGCGGCGACACGACGAGCACCATTCCAACGCCCATGTTGAAGACGCGTTCCATCTCGGCCGCGTCGATCCGCCCCAGCGTCTGCACCCAGGGAAACACGCCCGGCACCTGCCAGGAGCCCCGCTCGAGTTGGATCTGCACCTGATCGGGCACGATCCGGGCCAGATTCTCGACCAGCCCGCCGCCGGTGATGTGGGCGATGCCGTGCACGACCTGCTTCACGCGATAGTGACGGAGCACCGCCTTCACGGGCCGGGCATAAAGTCGCGTCGGTTCGAGAAGCAGGTCATTGACCGTCTTGTTGCCCAGCGATGCGACACGATCATCCCCCTTCAGCCCACCCATCTCGAACACGGCCTTCCGCACGAGGCTGTAGCCGTTGGAATGAAAGCCGCTCGAGGCGACGCCGATGGCGACGTCGCCCGGCTGGATCTGCCGGCCATCGACGACACGGGATCGCTCCACCACGCCCACGCAGAATCCGGCAAGGTCGTAGTCGCCGCCGTGGTACATGTCGGGAAGGATCGCCGTCTCGCCGCCCACGAGCGCACAGTCACTCTCGACGCAGGCATCGGCGATGCCCCGCACGATTTGCTCCAGGAGCGCGGGGTCGTCGTGCGACATGGCGACGTAGTCGAGAAAGAAGAGCGGCTCCGCGCCGGTGCAGAGGGCGTCGTTGACGCTCATCGCCACCAGATCGATGCCGACGGTGTGGTGGATGCCTGCATTGACCGCCACCTTCAGCTTCGTGCCCACGCCGTCGGTGCAGGAGACGAGCAGCGGATCGACGTAGCCACGGGCAAACAGCCCAGGCAGGTCGAGGGCAAAGAGGGCGGCAAAGCCCCCCTCCCGACTCATCACCCGAGGGCACTGCGTCCGCCGCATGTGCGCAGGGAGACGGGCCATACCTTCGCGGTAGAGTTCGAGGTTGACGCCGGCGCTGGAATAGGTGGCTCCGCTCACGCCACGTATCTTCACCGCGATGCGGCGTCCCGCAAGCCCGCCCCGCGGTCTCGCGGTGATCGGCCCAGGGATGCCTTCCGGGGGGCCCGCGCTGGTATGCTTCCGACCATGTTTTCCAGGAAGTCCAAGGCCGTGGTCGAGCGTCTGCACGCTGAGCAACCGCTGCCGCCGCTGCAGTTCAGCCACCCCCTGCCCTACGGCGCGTTGCTTCGCGACCGTTCCGGACGGCAGGAACAGGGTGTGCAGTTCGTCGTCTACAGCCGCTCGGCGACGGCGATGCGGGTGCTGCTCTACGACGCGGTGGATGATCCCGAGCCGTCCGAGGTGATCGCCCTCGATCCCAACAAGGACCGTTGGGGCGACATCTGGAGCATCTTCGTGCCGGGGATCGGCCAGGGCCAGCTCTATCACTTTCAGGCTGACGGGCCGTTCGATCCCGAACGGGGCCACCGGTTCGACGGCCAGGCCCGCCTCATCGATCCCTATTCGCGGGCGCTTGCCGGCCACTTTCTGCCCGGCACCGACGGCATCATCCGGCCGCCGAAGAGCGTGGTGATCGACGACTCCTTCGACTGGCAGGGGGATCGGCACCTGCGGCGGGGACTGGCCGACACCGTGATCTACGAAATGCACGTCCGCGGCTTCACGGCCAGCCCGACCAGCGGCGTCAGCAATCCGGGCACCTATCTGGGCGTGATCGAAAAGATCCCGTACCTCAAGTCGCTGGGCGTGACCGCCGTGGAACTCATGCCCGTGCACGAGTTTCCCACCGAGCTGCCCAACGGAACCAGACCCGAGCAGTTCAACTACTGGGGCTACGACCCGATGGCCTTCTTCGCCCCCCACCGCGGGTACGCGGCGGGGAAGGAGCCGGGCTGCCAGGTTCGCGAATTCAAGGAGATGGTGCGGGCCCTCCATGCGGCCGGCATCGAGGTGATCCTCGACGTCGTTTTCAACCACACCGCCGAGGGCAACCATCTCGGGCCCACGCTGTCGTTCAAGGGGCTGGAGAACCGCGTCTATTACATGCTCGGCGACGCCGGCTACTACCGCAACTACACCGGCTGCGGCAACACGATCAACGGCAATCACCCGATCGTCCGCGAGCTGATCTTCCTCTGCCTGCGACACTGGGTGCACAACTACCACATCGACGGCTTCCGCTTCGACCTGGCGAGCGTGCTCAGCCGCGACCGCAACGGCGACATCCTGCCGAATCCGCCGATCGTCGAACTGATCACGGAAGACCCGATGCTCGCCGACACGAAGATCATCGCCGAGGCCTGGGATGCGGCCGGGGCTTACCAGGTGGGCTCGTTCGCGAGCCTGCGGTGGGCCGAGTGGAACGGCCGCTACCGCGACGACGTCCGCCGCTACTGGCGGGGCGACTACGCACAAACCGGCCACCTCGCCACGCGACTGGCCGGATCGAGCGACCTCTATGGCGACGACGGGCGTCAGCCCTACCACAGCATCAACTTCGTCACATCGCACGACGGCTACACGCTCAACGACCTCGTCACCTACCGCGACAAGCACAACGAGGCCAACGGCGAAGGCAACCGCGACGGCGACAACAACAGCTTCTCCGACAACTACGGGGTCGAGGGCCCGACCAAACGGGCCGACATCGACGCTCTCCGCGCGAGGCAGATCCGCAACATGCTCGCCACGCTGCTGTTGAGCCAGGGGGTGCCAATGGTGCTCGCCGGGGACGAGTGCCGCCGTACCCAGCAGGGCAACAACAACGCGTATTGCCAAGACAACGCGACCTCGTGGTTCGATTGGGGCCTCGTCGATTCGCACCCCGACCTTCTGCGGTATGTGCGGGAATTGGTGCGGTTTCGGCTCGACAACCCCACCCTCCGCCGCCGCCTTTTTCTGGAGGGGGGCGCGACGGAGGCGGGCGGACTGCCCGACGTGGAGTGGTTCTCTCCGGAGGGCACGCACGTTGACTGGTATGCCGCCGACGCGAGCCTCGTCTGTTTCTTCGGCGCACCCTCCCGCGCGAAGCTGCTCCAGGAAGACGATGTCGCGGCAGGCGGTGTCGAGGGCAGGCCGCGACACGTGCTGATCTTCGCGCACGCCGGCTCCCTGCCCCGCCGGTTTCACTTTCCCAGACCAACCGCAATTTCATCGCTTCCATGGCGGCTGTTCGTCGATACGAGGCGGTCGGCTCCGGATGATATTTTCCCCCTCGGCAGCGGTCCGCTCGCGGACACCGCGGAGCCTCTGGAACTCCTGGAGCGGTCACTGGTCTGCTACGTAGCGGAGCCTGAACCCGACCCGGACATGAAAAGGCTTACCTTGCAGCCGACACGAGCGGTATGATGGGACTGGGTTTTGCCTCCCATCCAAAAACACTTTGCCAGGAGATGCGTGATGCGTGCGTCGACATTTCGTGATCGGATCCGTCTCAGAGGCCTGGCCGGCTCTGTCTGCATCCTCGGCTGGTTCGGCATCTTTTCGGTCGGCATCCCTTTGGCTGGCATCGTGGGCTGCAGCCCGGCGACGCCCCCTGTCGCCCCGGCCAAGCCGGTGGCGGTAGCGCATGCGGACCATGGTCACGACCATGACCACGGCAAAAACGACAGCCATGATCATGGCAAGAAGGCCGGTCACGACCACGACGATCATGACGACCACGACCACGCCCACCCGGAAACGCTGGCCGCTGGCGTGTTGGAGCTTGAAGCCATGTGGGGCCACGTAAAGGAGTCCCTGAAGGCGGGAGATCGCGAGAAGGCCGACGAAAAGGTGCACGCGGTCGGCCATCTGCTGGAGGATTTCGAGGGCCTGCTTGCCAAGGAAAAGGCCGAGGCGCAGGAGGCGGGCAAGAAGGCGACGCAGGAGGTCTTTGACTGCTTCGACAAGCTCGACGAGGCCTTCCACGGCGATGAGGATGATCTCAAGAAGCTCGATCTCAACGCACTGGGAGAACGGCTCGACGCCGCGATCAAGACGCTCAAGGGGCTGGGCACGGGCAGCGGAAAGTAGGCCGCCCCGAAGACAGATGCGAGGGTTCGGAATCATCAGTAACAACAGCAACAGCAATCAGGGAGGATGCGTATGCGATTGACTCAAGGCAGGCGGCTCGGCGGAATCATCACGGGATGCGTGGCGGCAATGGCTCTGCTCTCGCCCTGCTTCTCTGTGGCGCTCGAAATCGACCCTGCTACCGTTCGCGGTCAGTTGGTGCTGCCCGCGGAACCGGTGGGGGCGATCACGCCGACGGCAGCCAAGGAAAAGCTCACGAAGGACCCACAGCCGATCGTGATTGCCGGTCGGGTCGGCGCCCGGGGCATGGAGCCTTTTCTGGAGAACAAGGCGTCGTTCGTGCTCGTCGAGATTCCCGACGACGACCATGCCAAGAAGCCCGGCCACGACAACGACAACTGCCCGTTCTGCAAGAAGCGGCAGGCCAACTCCCCGATGACGGCCGTGCAGTTCGTCGGTGCCGACGGCAAGGTGATCCCGGTCGATGCCCGGAAGCTCTTCGGCATCCAAAAGGGGTCGGACGTGGTGGTACGCGGTCAGGGTGTCTTCGACCCGAAGCTGGCGATCCCGGTGATCCAGCTGACGGCCGAGGGAATGTTCGTCCGCCCACCGGCCAAGTAGCAGTGAGCATGCAAACGGCGTTCAAGGAGTGGGCGGTGATCTGCCGGGCGCTCGCGCAGGGGCGGCAGCAGGTGATCCTCCGCAAGGGCGGGATCGTCGAGCCGGGCGGCCGGTTCGAACTGGCTCATCGTGAGTTTCTGCTGATGCCGACCTTTCTCCATCAGTCGGCTGAGAGCCTCGTGCCGGAGGCCCGCGACCTGCTCATCGACATCAACGCCGATCAGCCACCGCAGAGCACGGTGGTGTTTCGGCACCGGGCCCGCGTCACCGACGCCATTCGGATCGAGTCGCTCGAGGAGCTGAACCGATTCCGCGGTCAACACGTCTGGGCCGACCACGTGGTGGCGGAGCGGTTTCACCGCTGGCGGGACGAACTGCACGTGCTCACAGTGGAGGTCTCCGCCCTCGGGGAGCCGCTCGTCGTGCCGTGGCAGGAGTCGTTTGGCGGCTGCAAATCCTGGGTGGATGTCTAGCTGGGTGGATATCGAGTCAGACCACCGATCCCGTCTCGTCAACGAACGGCTTGAGGAGCGCGGCTGCGGTGCCGTTCCACTTCCAGAGATGGCTCGAGCGTCGCTCCTGCCCTGCCCCGGCCGTGCCGGTGCGGTGCAGCCAGTAGGAGTCACCAGGGCCGAGAGGCCACCGGGCAAACCGCGGCCACCACTGCGGCGGAACGCGGGTCTTCATCCAGCTCCAGTGGGCCATGTGCAGCCGGTACTCGTCATCAGGATGACGCATGCACCAGCGGCGGTATTCCAGCTCCGTCACGCAGGCGAACCGGCCCCTCAACTGACGGGTGAGCGGATCATCGCGATCGAGCAACACCGCGGCAGCGGCGCAGCCGGCCTCGGTGGTCGTGAGCACGATCGTGGGCTCAGGGTCGATCCCGTGGCCCCCTTGTGCGGCATCGGCAGCCCGCTCGGCCAGCAGCCCGGGAAGTTCGGTGTCGAACCAGGCAACCAGATGGGCGGCCAGCAGGGTCCGCTCGGCGGCGAATGCGGCGGTCGGCCGACTGGCCTCGAGGCCATCGACGCGCGAGGCCGCGGCATCAGCCCGCAAACCCTCGCCCCAGGCCTCTGATTCAGGTGTCATTTGCATCGTTCCCGTGTGGGTCCCTCGAGCATACGCTGTCTGGCCAGGCGGCGGGCACGGTATGCTCGTCCCGCTGAGTCAGTCGCCCCCCAGCCCTCTGAAGGTGCGTCCATGTCGCCATCCCGATCGCCCCTCGCTTCGCAGCCAGACGTCATCGTCATCATGGGGGTCGCCGGCTGTGGCAAAACGGTCGTCGGGAAACTCCTGGCAGAGCAACTCAGCTATGAGTTCTTTGACGCTGACACGTTCCACTCGCCGGAAAACGTCGCGATCATGCGGCAGGGCATTCCGCTCGACGACGAGAAGCGGGGGCCGTGGCTCGACACGTTGGCCGGCCTGATCGACGCGGCGATTGCAGACCGCCGTGGAATCGTGCTGGCCTGCTCGGCGTTGAAACGTCGCTACCGAACCCGCCTCGGCGTCGGCAAGCCGCACGTGAGGCTTGTGCACCTCGACGGCCCGGAGACACTGCTCCGCGAACGCATCGAGCAGCGCACAGGGCATTTCATGCCCGCCTCGCAACTGGCGAGTCAGTGTGCGCTGCTCGAGCGTCCAACCGTGGATGAGGCGGCGATCATCATCGACATCGCCCCTCCACCGGAAGCAATCGTTCGCGGCATCAGGATGGCGATTGGCCACGCCTGATGCGGGGCAGCCCTGTCGCCCGCGCGACGGTGGGACTGCTTCCTTCCGGGGACGACTACTTGCCGAGGAACTGCTGACGCAGCCACTCGTTCTTCCGCTTCTCGAGTTCGACGAGCTTGGCGACCGGGCCCTTGCGGGCGCCGCTGGCCTGGCTGCTGGCGCGATTCTGGGCGGCAGAGGCAGTGCTGGCGATGACGAGGCTGGAAACGACCGCGACGACGAGAAGAATCCGACGCATGATGGGGCTCCTGCTGGGGGGTGCAACGAACGAGGGGAGGGCTTCGGTCGCTGGAGGGCACGACACCCTCCAGACAGACCGAGTGATTGGCTCATCGTCGTCAGCCGTTGCGGTTCATCAGCGGGGCGTTTCGGGGCGTTGCACGAGATACAAACCACATCGGCCGTGCGCACGGCATGTCGTGCACTCGCCGGAGAAACCGTCGCAGTGCGGCCCGTTCCTGGGAAATTCTGTCGTAAAAGAATTTGACTGCCGGCCAGCATGTGCCTCGTTTTCAGTCCGCGTGGCGGACAGTGCTTGCCCCCCAATTCCCATCCAAGCCCAAACCTCGCACCCCGGTTCCCATCCAGGCCCGAAGCGCAAGCGAGGGAATCGGCGTGGCGAACAGTGCCCGACGAAGCTGTATCCTTCGCCCCGTCAGCCGCCCGCGAGGGGATCTTCGGGCCAGGCGTGTTTGGGATAGCGGCGGCGGAGTTCCTTGCGGACCTCGGCGTAGGTCGTCTTCCAGAAGCTGGCCAGGTCGCTCGTGACCTGTTGCGGCCGATGGTTGGGGCCCAGCAAATGCAGCAGCACGGGCACGCGGCCGCCCGCCACACGCGGTGTCTCACGAACGCCAAAAAGCTCTTGAATGCGGACAGCCAGCACCGGCGGACTTCCCAGCTCGTAGGCCAGTTTGTACCGCTTGCCGGTGGGAAGTTCGAGCTGCGCGGGTGCCAGCCTGTCGAGTTCGGCGAGGCGTTCGTAACCGACGGCTGCCTGGAGGCGAGAGAGCCAGTCGGCGGTGGCGATCTCATCGAGCGAACGCAGGCCGCTGCAGATGTCGGGGAGCAGCGACGCCAGATCGGCATCCGTGAGTGGTGGCAGTCCCAGGTCGGGAACGGCCGCGGCCAGCCACCGAACCCGTGCCAAAAAACTGCCGGCAGCGGTCTCGGCCCCGGGCAGTAGGCGGGCAAGATGCGGCAGGGCCTCGTTGGCCAGGAGTGCCGCGGCGGCTGCCCCGTCGCGGATCGCGATCGGTGTCTCGTCGATGACGAGATCGTTCCAATACCTCCGCAGGCGGGACTCGACCTGTCGCCGCGAGGGGTGATAGAGCAGCTCCTCGACCGTCCGCAGATTCGTGTCTGCCAGTGGACCGCTGGCGAGCCAGGCCGGATCGACGGCCGAGGCCTGACGGACGCTGGCCTCGCCCCCGACGTCGTTGATGTCGATGGCAAGAAAAAACGGCTCATGACGGACTCGGGAACCACCGTCGAGCCGCACGCCGCGGCCTCCGACCATCGTGCCGCGATCCTGTGCGCCGGGCCGCAGCCGTGTGAGGCGGTCGGGGAAGGCTTCGAGGAGCGCCTGCATGAGGGCCGATTCGGCATCATCCGGCGGCTGTGAGGCGGGCGAGTCCACGAGGCCTTCCAGCTGCTCCGCCGCCCGCAGCACGTTCTGGGCGCCGCCCGGGTGCAGTTCGAGGTCGGTTCGCCCTGGCGGCATGCCGGCATGAAACCCCTGGAGTGCCGCTACTCGATCGACAACATCGGAGCGGATCCGCACGGAGAGCCGGTCCCGCGGTCCCGCACGGCCGTGGGCTCCCGCTCGAAACGGATCCCGCTCCGAGAGCATCGCCGCGGCGATCGCCGTCTCGCGGAGCACCCCCTGGCGGGCGCCGGCCAGCAGCAGCCTCGCCAGGCGTGGATGGGCAGGCAGTCTGGCCAGTTCCATCCCGAGCGGCGTCACGCGGTCGTCTGCGGCCACCGCGCCGGGCTCGATCGCGCCGAGCTGATGCAGAAGCCGGCGGGCGTTTTCGAGGCTCTCCGCGGGGGGCGTATCGAGCCAGGGAAAGTCGCGGTGCTCGCTGACGGTGAGCAGGTGGAGGAGCGGGGCGGCGAGATCGCCGCGGAGGGCCTCGGGCGTGTCAGCCCGCAGGCGATGGTGGTGCGAGGCCTCGTCCCAGAGCCGCCAGCAGATGCCTGGACCGGTTCGGCCCGCCCGTCCGGCCCGCTGATCGGCGGAGGCCTGCGAAATCGGAATCATCTCCAGCCGGGGCAGTCCTGTGGCGGGCGAGACACGAAGCTGTCGGGCGAGGCCTGAGTCGATCACGGCGGTGATGCCGGGGATCGTGAGCGAGGTCTCGGCGACGTTGGTGGCGAGGATGATCTTGCGGCGGCCCATGTCGGTGAGCACGAGGTCCTGCTGCTCCGGCGGCATGTCGCCGAAGAGCGTGAGCACCGTGTGCCCCTGTCGTTCGGCGGCGGCGGCAAGCTCCCGCTCGCACCGCATGATCTCTCCGACGCCTGGCAGGAAGACGAGCACGTGGCCGGTGGTCGCCCGGAGAGCGTCTGGCACGGTGGACGTGACGAGATCGATGAGGTCTCGCTGCTCACCGCGGCGGGCGAACCGCACCTCGACCGGAAAGACGCGGCCCTCGGCCGAGATGATCGGGCACATGCCCTCACGAACGGCCTCCTGCCCGTCGGCCAGACCGGCCGAGCCCAGCAGGCGGGCGACCGGCTCCGCGGCAAGCGTCGCACTCATCACGATGATGCGGAGGTCGGGCCGGAGCGTCTGTCGCAGTCGGACGAGCAGCCCGAGCACGAGATCCATTTCAACGGTCCGCTCGTGAAACTCATCGAGCACGACCGCGGCAATGCCGTCGAGGCCGATGTCGCCGAGCAGCCGCCTGAGCATGATCCCGGTGGTCTCGACGACCAGCCTGGTGTCGCGGCTGACGCGGGCATCGAACCGCACCTGATAGCCCACCTCGCCGCCGAGTGGCACGTCGCGGAGTCGCGCGATCTGGTGGGCGACGGAGCGGGCCGCCAGCCGCCTCGGCTGCAGCAGGATGACCCTGGAGGGTTGCGGCAGGTCGTCGAGCACGGCGGCTGGCACGAGCATCGTCTTGCCGGAGCCGGGAGGAGCGGTGACGACAAAGGCTCCAGTCCGCGAGGCGGCCACGACGTCGCCGAGCACCGCGGCGACGGGCAGGTCAGCGGGCAGCAGTGTCCGGGAGGTTGGGGTCATGAGGTGTTCGCAGTGACGAGTCTACCCGGAATGTGCCGGCGACCCCTGGCATCCCCCGGCTAACGCCGGGAGCTTGTATGGGGGTATAAAAGCCCGGAGCGTCAGCGATGGGATGATGGAAAGATTCGAAGCTCATTGAAAGGGATTTTCATGCGATCGACGCTTATCCTCGTTTTAGCCCTCAGCCCGCTTGCCGGCGGCACCGCGACAGCCGATGACTGGGCCCAGTTCCGGGGCGGCACGGCGCAGAGCGTGGCCGCGAACGCCACCGTGCCAGCGGCTTGGAGCAACACCGACCATCTCGCCTGGCGGACGGCCATCCCCGGCGCCGGCTGGTCGCAGCCGATCGTCTCCGGTGGGCGGATTTTTCTCACCACCGCCGTTGGCCCCAAGGCCGACAAACCCAGTGGCATGGGGGGCGTGATGTCGTTCTCGACCTGGGGCATGGCGTCGGCGCCCAAGGATCCGGTGCAGTGGCGGGTGCTCTGCCTCGATCCGGCCGACGGGAAGATCCTCTGGTCGAAGACGATCGCCGAGGCGGTGCCAAAATTTGGCAAGCACGCGTCGAATACCTTTGCGACCGAAACACCCTGTGCGTCGGACGATACCGTCTTCGCCTTCTTCGGCGGCAGCGGCACGCTCGTGGCCCTCGACCGGGAGGGCAATGAACGCTGGCGGCGGACCTTCGGCCCGCAGCCGATCACGAACCAGTTCGGCACCGGGTCGTCGCCGGTGCTGCATCGCGATCCGCTCGCGACGGGAGGCGGGGATCGCCTCCTCATGCAGCTCTACAACGACGACACGGCCAGGCTGCACTGCATTGACCCGAAGACCGGCACCGACCTCTGGACGGCCGACCGTGACAAGGGCACTGCCTGGAGCACGCCGGTCATCTGGAACAACAACGGCACCGTGGAGGTCGTGACGGCGGGTCAGGCTTCGGTGATCTCCTACGGCCTCGCCGACGGCAAAGAACGCTGGCGGCTCGGTGGGCTCGACACGTCGTTCGCCTGCTCTGTCGTGGCGGATGCCGAGGGCATCTACTTCGGCACCTCGAGCCCCGGCAGCAAGGCGCCGGCGTATGCAATCGCCCGTGGGCACCTCGGCGACCTCACCCTGCCGAAGGGACAGACAGCGACGGCGGCGGTGCTCTGGTCGAAAAACAAAAGCGGCGCGGGGATGCCATCGCCCGTGGTCGTCGGCGACCTGCTCTTTTTCTTCGGCGACAAGGCGGTCTGCTACGACAGGCGGACCGGCGTCGAGAAATACCGCAAGCGGATGCCTGGCGGCACCACGGCCGTCGGCTGCCCGCTCGTGATCGGGAACCGCATCTACGTTGTCAACGAACGGGGGAAAACGGTCGTGCTGGAGGCGAGTCCCGAGTTCAAGATTCTGGGCGAATCCTCGGTGGGCAGCGATGACGAGGTGTTCTGGGCCACGCCCGCTGTGGCGGGAAACTCCCTGCTGATCCGCTCGTCTGACGCGATCTACTGCATCCGATAAAAAATATTGACGGTGCAGGATCGTGGGGCGACAATCCTGTCCTGTGAGTGCAGGACTGTTCGCCACCCACCCACGAGGAAATGCCATGACTTTCGGTCCCGCCGATTGTCGTCGTCGTTTGCAACCGCATCGAGTTGCGGCTTGTCACGGCTTCACGCTGGTCGAACTGCTCGTGGTGATCGCCATCATCGGCACGCTCGTCGGTCTGCTCCTGCCTGCCGTGCAGGCGGCCCGTGAATCGGGCCGGCGGATGGCCTGCACCAACAATCTCAAGCAGGTGGGCCTGGGCATCGCCAATTATGAGCAGGCCCGCAAGATCTATCCATCGGGCCGTGACACCAAGGACCAGTACGGCGTATCGTGGGCCTTCAGGCTGCTCCCCTACGTCGAGCAGTCGCAGATCTATTCCGCGTACGACAAGACGGCGCGCGTGGACGACGTCAAAAACAGTGTCGCGATGCGGACCGCCGTGTCCACGTTCTACTGCCCGAGCCGCCGCTCGCCGCGGGCGGACCGCAACTTCGACAATAACGACCAGGCGCCCCAGGTGTTTGCTGCCGCTGCCGGCGGTGACTACGCGGCGAACGCCGGCAGCTACTTCAACTACTCGGTCACCTCCGGAACGACCTTCGACCCGAAACAGGGCGGACCGATCCACACCTATTCGTCGGTGAAGCCGCAGCAGGTGAGCGACGGCCTGAGCAAGACGTTCGCGGTGGGCGAGCGGCACATTCCCAAGACCACGCAGTCGGCGTCGCCCGACATGGTGCAGCACGATCAGGGTGACACCGCGATGTTCGCGGCAGACACACCGCTGACGCTCTTCCGCGACACCGCCCGCGGCATCGCCGACGGCCCCGACGATCGCAATGCCCGCAAGTATGGGAGCATGCACCCGGCGGTCACCAACTTCGTGTTTCTGGATGGTCACGTGGAGCCGATCGACACCGGGACCGATGCCACCGTGCTTCGTTGGTATTGCACGGTCGGCGACGGCAACGATCCGACCGCCCCGCAGGACTACATCGATTCGACGCTCGACCCCTGACCGCGGCATGGTTTCCGCGAGGCACACATGACCGCCAGCATGACCCCCAGCATGACTCCGAGGCAGAGGTCGCTGACCGCATTGCTGCTGGCCGTGCTTCTGGCAGCCGGTGCGGCGTCGTGGTTTTTCGTGGGGGGAAAAGGCCTCGTCGATGAGACGATCGCGGTCCAGACCAGCCTGCTCGCGGGGGAGTTATCGGGACGCGATCGCTCGTCGGGCGTCATGCGGGTGACTCGCGCCATCGACAAGATGGATCGCGAGGATGTGAAGCGGGTGCGAGACGCGTTCACGGCCGAATGGCGGAGGCTCCAGCAACAGGGCATCGACGACTACTTCGCCGCTGGCGAGGGTGATCGCAAGACCCTGCTCGATCGCGACATCGATCGCCTGGGCACGGCGGGCGAACTCTGGTTCGCGACCAATCCCCGATCGAATGGCCAGCCGCCCAAGCCCAGAAAGCCGAAGACGGCGGCGTCAAAGCCGGGAGCCAAGGTCAGTCCAGCCGCACAACTGCGTGACACCTATCGGACCGCCCTACTGGCACGGGCCGGAAAACGAGGCATCTCAGTTCCCGACTGGCTGCTGGGGCCGCGGTGAAGTCACGAACGGCGCGATTTCGCACGCCCGCCGCGCACGGCGAAGGCTGTTGAGGTAGTCTGTGGGGTTCCCGCCCGCACTCCCCACCCTGCCAGTCCTCCCCTCAGGCCCTCCTCATGCCGGATTCCAAGTCCGATCGGACCGCTGCCCTCGCCCCGCCCGACGATTCCCGTCCCGGACACGTGCCATTCGCGTCGCTGGGACTGTCCGCTGAAGTTCTCAAGGCCGTGGCGCAGCTCGGCTTCGAGGAGACCTCGCCGATCCAGTCGGCGGCCATCCCCCTGATCATGTCGGGCCGCGACGTGGTAGGCCAGTCCGAGACGGGCTCGGGGAAGACGGCGGCCTTCTGCATCCCCGCCATCGAGAAGATCGATCCCGCACTCAAGGCCGCGCAGGTGCTGATCCTCACTCCGACTCGGGAGTTGGCCACGCAGGTCGCCGACGAGGTGCACAAGCTCGCCGCCTTTCGCCGGGGCGTGAATTCCGTGGCGATCTACGGCGGCGCGTCGTATGACCGTCAGTTCGCGGAACTGAAGCGCGGCGCCCACGTCGTGGTCGGCACCCCGGGCCGGCTCACCGACCACATGAACCGCGGCACGCTCGACCTCACGAAGATCCGCATGCTGATCCTCGATGAGGCCGACCGGATGCTCGACATGGGCTTCCGCGAAGACATCGAGAAGATTCTCGCCGCCGCCCCCGAGGGCCGACAGACGATCTTCTTCTCCGCCACCATCTCACCCCAGATCCAGGCCCTCGTCCGCGAACATTCGAACGATGCCGCCACCGTCAAGATCGCGCAGAAGTCGGTGAGCGGACCGCCGCTGGTGGATCAGGTCTACCACGAGGTCCGGCACCACGCGAAGCTCGACGCGCTCGTCCGCGTCATCGACTTCCACGACGTGAAGAGCGGCGTCATCTTCTGCAACACGCAGCGGATGGTCGATGAACTGGCCGATGCCCTCATCGGGCGGGGCTACTCGGCCGAGCGGATCCATGGCGGCATGGCCCAGGCCCAGCGGACCCGGGTGATGCAGAACTTCAAGCGGGCGGCGTTTGCCTTTTTGATCGCCACCGACGTGGCCGCCCGCGGCATCGACGTCAACGACCTCGAACTGGTGGTGAACTACGACCTCCCCTACGACGCCGAGGACTACGTGCACCGCATCGGCCGCACGGGCCGTGCCGGCAAGAAAGGTAAGGCGGTCACGCTCGTGTCGGGCGCGGCCATCTACAAGCTCCAGTCGATCGAGCGGTTTCTGCGGACGAAGATTCGCCGCGAGCACGTGCCGTCGCTGGCAGCGGTCGAGGACCGGCGGTCTGATGCGCTCTTCGACAAGATCACGACGACCCTCGAGGCGGGAGGCTTCGCACGCCGTGCCCCGCTCGTGGAACGGCTTCTGGAACAGGGCCACACGCCGACCGACGTCGCAGCGGCGATCCTCCATCACTTCGCGCCGGCCAGCGAGGAGACGGTGGAAATGGAGCCGGTGCACCGGCCCGAGCAGCGGCGTCCAAACGACAGGGGCGAGAGCCGAGATCGCGTGGAGCGACGCCCCGGCCCCGGGGGCTACGGGCCCACCAAGCGAAAGTTCGCCCCGGTAAATGGTCCACGATTCGGTAAGCCCCACGGCGGGAAGAAGAAGGGCAAACCCCCGGGCGGCAAGGCGGGGAAGTGACCGCACGCTTCCGCGCAGCCATCCAAGCGCTTCCTCATCCAAGCCCGCAGCGCCAGCAAGGGAATGCGGGTGGCCGTACGGGATGCGAAGCAGATTCCCTCGCTCGCGCGTCGGGCTTGCATGGGAGCCGGCGTCGCGCTTCCTCATCCAAGCCCGCAGCGCCAGCAAGGGAATGCGGGCCGACCTGCAGTTATCCGACCTGGTGCGCGGGGAAGTCGGTGTAGCCGGCGGCTCCGGTCGGGGAGTACCAGCTCGCCATGTCTGCCGGCTGAGCGAGCGGCCAGCCGTTCGCAAACCGCTCGACGAGGTCGGGGTTGCTGATGTAGGGCCGTCCGAAGGCGATCAGATCGGCCACACCGCTCGTGATGGCAGCCTCCGCCGAGTCCTGCGTGTAGCCGCAGTTGCCGACGAGCGGGCCCCGGAAGACGCTGCGAAACTCGGCGAGCGTCATCGGCTCACCCAGCCTGTGAAACCCGAAGGCAAGACCATCCATCACGTGCAGGTAGGCCAGACCGAAGGCGTCGAGCTGCTCGGCCACGAACAGGAACTGCTCGCGGTAGTCGGGCGAACCCATGTCGTTAAAGCCACCATTCGGGGCGAGTCGAACGCCCACGCGACCCACCGGCCATGCGGCCGAGACGGCCTCGACCACCTCCGCCAGGAAGCGGAAGCGGTTTTCGACACTGCCACCGTAGCAATCAGTACGGTGATTGGTTTTCGACTGCAGGAACTGGTCGATGAGATACCCGTTGGCGGCATGGATCTCCACGCCATCGAAGCCGGCAGACCGCGCCCGCGCCGCCGCCCTGGCGTAGTCGGCGACGACCTCCGGAATCTCGGCGGTGTCGAGGGCCCGCGGCGTCTCGTAAGGCTGTTTTCCCTGCGGCGTGTGGATGCCGTCGCCGGCGATGGCGACTGCCGACGCCGACACGGGCAGGCGGCCACCGTGAAAGCTCGAATGCGACGCCCGGCCCATGTGCCAGAGCTGCAGGAAGATCCGTCCGCCACGGGCATGGACGGCGTCGGTGGTCAGCCGCCAGCCATCGGTCATGGCATCGGTATAGATTCCGGGCGACTCCAGCCAGCCGTTGGCCTGCTCGGAAATGGTGGTCGCCTCGGAGACGATCAGCCCGGCAGAACTTCGCTGGGCGTAGTATTCGGCCATCAGCACATTGGGAATCCGCGCAGACCCTGACCGCGACCGGGTGAGCGGCGCCATCACGACTCGGTTGGGAAGCGAGAGGTCACGGAGCTGAAAGGGCTGGAGAAGCGGCGAGGACATCGGCAGGGGCTCCCGAAGGGTGTGGTCGTGAATGCCGTGGGACGCGTCGTGCAGCAGATTCAGCGAGCCAGGGAGACGCGGACGATTTCTTTGTCGTTGCGAACCACGACGGAGCGATTGGCAAACGCCGGGGCGCACCAGACCACGTTGCGGCCGAATGCCGTGTTGGTGGGCTCGAGCAGATGGCCGCGGGAGATCTCGGAGTAGCCGGTGGGCGACATCGTCGCAATCACGAGGTCGCCGCTCTCGGCGAACATCCAGTAGCGGTCGCCCTGCCGCACGATGAACGCGGTTCCGGAGCCCTGCGGTCGCTCGCCGAGCGGGCCTCCCCCTTTCCAGACGACTTCACCACTGGGAATCGCCACAGCGCGGAGATCTCCCTTCTCGTGAAAGCCGTAGATCAGGCCATCCGCCACGAACGGCTGGACGTTCACGGCCGACACGCCATGCTTCAGCTTGTTTCGCCAGACGACCTCGGGCTTGCCGGAGCCGAGTTTCAGCAGCAGATTCTTCTCCTGATAGCCGCCCACGTAGAGATACTCGCCCACCTGCACCGGCGCCATGATGATCGAGCCGTTGTCGGCGTTGTAGGGCGACTCCCAGAGAATCTGCCCCGTCGCCGGTTCCACGGCGTAGATGCCGTCAGGCTTCATGAATACGAGCTGCTTCTGGCCATCAGTCTCGATCATCGTCGGTGGCGAGTAGCCCTGCTCGGGCGCCTTGCCGGCCCGCCAGATCTCCTTGCCGGTGAGCTTGTCAAAGGCTACCGAATGGGCCACCGCGGTGCCGGCCACGCAGACCAGCCGGTCGCCATCGACCAAGGGATGACTCGCCCAGCCCCAGAGCGCCGCTTTGGCCTGATAGTCGGCCTTGAGGTCGCGCGACCAGAGCAGCCGCCCGTCGGCGACGTTCAGGCAGCAGAGGTTCCCCTCGGCGCCGAGCGTGTAGACGCGGTCGCCATCGACCGTGGGCGTGCAGCGTGGGCCGGCCGGATAGGCGATCGTGTAGGTCACCGGATACTCGTGCTTCCAGAGCAACTTGCCCGTGGCCTCGTCGAGGCACAGCACCCGTTCCGTGCCGGTGGACGCCTTCCGCTCGAAGTTCGCTACCTTTACGTCGGCATCCGTCACGTAGTCGGTGACGAACACCCGCCCCGCCGCGACGGCCGGCCCTGCATAGCCGCCTGCGACCGGCGTTCGCCACTTAACCGTCGGGCCTGCGGCGGGAAATGCGTCGAGCAGGCCATCCTCCCGCCAAACGTTGTCGCGGTTGGGCCCCATCCACTGGGGCCAGTCGTCGCCGACCGTGGTCGCCATGGGAGCGAACGCTGCGCACAACGCCGCGATCGACCAGACCGTCACTGGGAACTGTCGTATGGAGCCGCGCAGCATCGTTCTCCCCTCAGAGTTCGTCAGGCTTTCGTGGGCGGCGGGTATCGTAGCAGCAGACCGCGAAACCGGTCTGCTGCCACGGCCTGCGGCGACCGCGACCACTACAACGCGCGGCGATGCTTCTTGATCTTCCGAACAGCCGGAGCTGCCGGAGCCGCCGCAGTGGCGGTGCCACCGGACCTGCTCTCACCTTGCGATGGTTCGCTGCTGCGAGGCCTCCCTGAGACCTGGGCCCCTTGACGTTGCTGCTGGCCGCCCGATGAGCGGCGGCCGTCGTTCCTGCCGCCTCTGCCTCCCCTGCCCCGGGACGAGCCGCCCTGACCGCCACCGCCACCCTCGCCAGAGCGGTCCCGCGGCGGACGCCCCTGCGGCGAACGAGATCTGCCACTGTTCCGTTCCCTGGGTTCGCTTCCCGCCTCGACGTGCGGCAGCTCGGGGAGGTCGTTGCGGACGGGAATCGACTTGCGCAGCAGACGCTCGATCGCCTGCAGCCGCGGCCGCTCCTCATGGTCGCACAGCGAGACAGCCTTGCCGGTCATGCCCGCCCGACCCGTGCGGCCGATGCGATGCACGTAGGTCTCCGGCTCGTGGGGCAGCTCATAGTTGACGACGTGCGAGACGTTGTCCACGTCGATGCCGCGGGCCGCGATGTCGGTAGCGATGAGCACCGGAGGGTGCTGCGACTTGAAGGCGGCGAGCGCCTTCTCCCGCTGGTTCTGGCTCTTGTTGCCATGGATCGCCGCCGCGCGAATGCCGGCCTTGTCGAGATCACGCTGGAGCTTGTCGGCCCCGTGCTTTGTCCGTGTGAAGACGATCACGCGGGCCATCCCTTCGGTCGAAAGCAGGTGCACGAGCAGGTGCCGCTTCTGCCGCTGGGCCAAGAAAAACACCGACTGCGCCACCGTCTCGGCCGGCGTTGACTGCGGCGTGGTCTTCACCTCCAGCGGATCGCGGAGCATCGAGTCGGCCAGTTGACGCACCTCGCTGGGCAGCGTCGCCGAGAAGAAGAGCGTCTGCCGCTCCCTCGGCAGCATGCCGACGATGCGGCGGACATCGTGGATGAAGCCCATGTCGAGCATGCGGTCGGCCTCGTCGAGAACGAGGAATTCAACCGCCCGCAGATCGACGAACTTCTGCTGCACGAGGTCGAGCAGCCGTCCCGGCGTGGCGACCAGCACGTCCACGCCCTTGCTCATCGCCGTCTCCTGCGGCCGCTGGCCGACGCCGCCGTAGATCACCGCCGATTTCAGGTGGGCGTTGCTGCCATACACGCGGAAGCTCTCGTGGATCTGGCCGGCCAATTCGCGGGTCGGTGCCAGCACGAGCACGCGGCAGCGGCGGGCCGTCCGCTCCCGCGGATTCGCCATCATCCGCTCGATCAGCGGCAGCGCAAAGGCGGCGGTCTTGCCGGTGCCCGTCTGCGCACAGCCAAAGAGGTCGCGGCCGGCGAGCACGTGCGGCACCGCCTTCGCCTGAATCGGCGTCGGCACGGCATAGCCCTCGGCCTTCAGTGCCTTGAGCACCGGTTCTGTAAGTCCCAAACTCTCAAATGTCGTCATATTCAATGCGTCCTTCGGATCACAGTTTTTGTTCATTCCATCTGCATACGGGCCGTCGATCGCGACAGCCGCGGTAAGCGTAGGGATCACGGGACGAGCCCGTGGTACGACCAAAGCCCGACCAGACACGCCATAAGCGACATGCCCGTCAGGACGCTGGCAGAAGCCCTTCTCCCATTGTTGGGACGCACCGAACCCTAAGACGTGTAAAACCCTGAGTCTGCCGCAGACGCACACGATGCGTCATCGACGGGAATCAGAGACACGCAACACGGCCGCAAGGCCATGCGGTTCAGCGGAGGGGGCAAGCAGAATTGTGTAGGATTCAGCGAATCAGCCCAGGAAAAAAACCTCGACCGTTCGCTCTCACCACCTCGTTACTCCAAGGAGTATAGCCTCCCCTTGCAGTCACTGCCAGTGTTTGGCGAGGCGTTGCAGCCGACGGGCGATTCGTGGAGATTAGACCGATGGTCTGCGGGGTCGTTCCGCGGGTCCGGATTTCGTGGTGAGTTGGATTTCATGCTGACTCAGTGGAGGGCATCGCATGCACGACGATGAGCCGGAGTTGTGGCGCGGCACCGCGAGGGAACTGCTCCCCTGCTGGTTCACCGACCGGATCCTGGCGGAGCCGGGCAGGTTCGCGGCGTTGCTCGACACCAGGCAGATGCTGATTATCGACGCCATCAAGGCGGTTCGTCAGGCCCCCAACGGCAGTGTCTGGCTCGACGTGGAAATAGTCGTGCCCTACCGCAAGGAGGGCTTTCCCTGGGGCCACTTTCCGGTCCTCAAGTCCAGCAGTCCCGACAGGGCCACCTGCACCATCAACGCCGCTCACATTGTGGCGGTCGTGGAGGTGGATACCTGGGAACTGCCGCCGCTCGAACCAGCGACCGATTGACGGCGAAAACCAGCGGAAATGGCAGCCTGCGGGCAACCGCGAGGGCTGGGCACCATTTTGGCCTTGGGCGTTTTCCAGCGGCAGCCTATTCTTGGGGAGTTGCGGCAGACAGGAAGTCGGCCGCGGCGGCGATAGCCCGGTCATGTCGCCCACAATCTGAAGCTGGGAAACTCAAGGATGAGTGCCACCCTGTCCATCATCGACGACCCCTGCTTGGCGGAGGGCGTCGTCGGCGTGCTCGACCTCGCGTCGCCGGCCACGGCCACGCTCGTGCAGCCGACCCTGCCGCCTCGAAGGCCGGGGCGAAAGCTCTCGATCTGCCTGATCAACCCCCGCTTTGAACCGTCGTACTGGGGGTTCGACTTTGCGCTCCCTCTCTACCCGGGCGACAAGCGGAGCACGATGATCTCGGGCTCGCTCTCGGCACTTGCCGGACTCTGCGGCGAGCATGACGTGACGCTCGTCGATGAGAACGTCGAGGAGATCGACTGGCCATCGCTCTCGGGCTACGACATCGTCGGCGTGACGGGCATGATCGTCCAGAAGGAGCGGATGCGGCAGATTCTGGTGCGGCTCCGCGAGGCCAACATCTTCACGGTGGTCGGCGGCCCGCTGATGTCGGTGCAGGAGGAATTTTTCAAGGGACTCTGCGACGTGAGTTTCGTGGGGGAAGCAGAGACCACCTGGCCCCGTTTTCTCGACGAGTTTTCCCACGATCTGAAGACCGATACGCGGTACGAGCAGACGACGCCGACCGACATGACGCAGGTGCCCAAGCCGCGGTTCGACAAGCTCAAGGTCAGCCGCTACGCCTCGGCGGCGCTGCAGTATTCGCGGGGCTGCCCATTCCAGTGCGAGTTTTGCGACATCATCGTCATCTACGGCCGCAAGCCGCGGGTGAAGGAGCCTGAACAACTCATCGGTGAGCTCGACGATCTCCGGCAAGCCGGTTTCC
>CANHCU010000062.1 GCA_947459185.1 Planctomycetaceae bacterium
CGAGCGAATCAGGATGCTGCCAATCTTTGTGAAGTCGAGATTCTGCAGGTATTGCGTACTCGTAGCACCCGGGGTCGCACCATTGAATTGAGGTCCCCCTACGACCGTTCGCCGTTGGAAGCTGCTGTTGTCGGCGACATAGAGTGACTGGGGAGCGGTGGCGACCTGCTGGATATAGACGTTGTCTCCTCCTTCGGCGACGATCGTGACGATTCCACCATTGTCAGTGGTGGCGAACGTGCTTACGGCAAGAAGCTGACGCCGCTCCAGGGATTCAGAAGAGAGTCCGTCATTTCCAGCAACCCGGCGTCTGCCACGCTTGCGTTCGGAAGCAGATACCGTCACCGCACCGGCGGTCCAACGCCCTTCACGGCTGGCTGCTCCCGAGCCGAAGGACAGTCTTTCCGATGCAGAGCTGGCACTCGCGTTGAGCACGGAAAGCATGCGTTCGAAAGTGGACATCGGCTGTTTCCTTGAAATGGGGACCGTGGAAGGCGTGACGCGCATTCTTTCAGGGGTGAGCCCCCCTCTCGCGCGCTAGCGCTTACGGGGGGGTACATACCCTTGATTAACCTCCATGTACGGAGGGGTCAACCAATTGGTGCGGAGGGGGTGGATAATTTTTTCCTAAAACCACCATCCGGTGCATGTTTTGCCAGTTTTGCGGACTATCTTGCCGCTGGCCGTAGACTCGCCAGCCTCACCCCGAGGCAATGCGATCGCCAACCGAGAGAGGGCTGCCGCAGAGCCGGGGGGATGTATTAACCCCCAGCCGATAGAGCGTGCCCCACGCAGCCGCATCGACGTCGGCCCGCATTCCGCGGCTCCGCCTCGCCTCGAACGCGTCGCGAAAATGCTCCGTCACCATGCCCGTGCGGCTGTCCCGCGTCGGCACCACACACCGACGGCAGACGTTCGTGGCGATGAAACCCGCATCGCCAACCGAAAACTCCCGCGGCTCAGGCGGCGGCAGGTCGGCATACGGATCGATCGGCAGGTCGGGCGGCAAATCCAAGAACGACGGCTGCAGTTCCGGCCGCGCGGGGCTCGCCAGTGTGTCTTCCCAGAAGGCGTCGCAGCCACCGATCTCGAGGTTCACCCGAAACCGCCGCCGCGATTCCGCCAGATCGAAACCAAACCAGCGTGCCACTTCCGCAAGCGTCGCCGTCGAGACGAGCGTCGGCCCCGAGGCATCGCGGTCGTCGGGAAACCCGCCATCGGCTCTTTCCTGTAACAGCACGCCGATACCAAAGACTTCCGAGAGCCACTCGCACGGCCCCCCCTGCCCCGGCACCAGGTGAAATGAGTCGCGGACTGCGTGACCACCTGAGCGTTGGCCACCGGGGCTCCCAGCCATGCCCCGCAGCCGGTCGAGATCGGCAGCGGGAAGTGACGCCGCCTTGACCGCCGCCGGATCGACCCACAGCGTGACCAGCCGCTCGTCGAGTTCATACTCGGCCCGGATCGCATGAAACACGGGCGACCGCTTGGCGTTGAGAACGCGGCCGTCCATGTCGACCAGCCGCCACCGGCGGTCGTTTTCGAGACCACCGGATGTCAGCACGCCGCATTCGGCGACTTCGAGCCCGTCGAGGCTTTTGACAGGGTAGATCGTGATCCGATCGAGCGTGGGCATGACTCTGCGACCACCCCTCTTTTTTACGATGCGTCGAGCGGCAGGTGACGCATGCGAACCTGCAACTCCGACACCGAAATGACGGCCCCCGCTTCGAGATCGGCCGCGTGGGCAGTTATCACTGCCCGCAGTCTTGCCATCACCCGTTCAGGACGCATATTTCGCAGCCGAAAGAGAATGACGCTCGGCAGGGATGCTGCACTCGCGGCCAGCAGATTGGCGAAGTCAAGGTCATGGGTAATGACCGTGCGTCCCTCGCGGATTGCCAGCCGCATGATTTCCGTGTCGGACAGGGTACCGAGCCCGAGTTCATGGATGTGGACCGCATCGTGCCCGAGGTCACGCAGCGTGGCCACGACGTCGGGAGAAATTCCCATGTCGAGCAGAAATCTCATGCCGACGCGGCCTCGGACGGCAGGATCGATTCCTCCGCCAGCCAAGCAGCGTACTTCAGCGACTGGCGAATATCTTCGGCTTCGAGATACGGATACGCCTTCAGGATTTCGGCGTCTGACATCCCGTTGGCGACAAGGTTCAGTACCAACGAAGCGGTGATCCGTAACCCGCGGATACAGGCCTTGCCTCCCATGACATGAGGGTCGAAGGTGATGCGGTCAAAGCCTGTCATGGTTGGGCTCCGGGGTAGATGGGCGCTCAGCAGATGAAGTATATCCCAGCGGGTGCAGAGCCGATTTTGCGGCAATCGTCTACATCTTGAAATTGAACGTCTGCCAGAGGAGCCGCAGGAGCCACTGGCCCACCGTGCGACTGCCCACCTTGATTCTCGCCGTGCCCCGCATGCCAGGCGTCAGCACGCCGTCGGGATCGTCGAGCGACGTCATCGCCTCGTAGCTCGTTGAGATCGGTGATTCCCGGCCCGAGTCGTCGGTCTTGGTCGGCACCTGGCCGCCCGCCTTCACCGACAGCCGCTCCGAACCGGTCTCGATGTGGGTCTCCGCCAGTTCGTCCACCGCGCCCGTGAACGTCCGCCACGGGAAGGCGTCGAGCTTCAGGTCAACCTGCTGGCCACGGCTGATGAACTCCACCTCCGACTGGTCCACCACCATCACGCCCTCGAGCTTCTCCGCCTCACCGACCATGCAGAGCACCGTGCCCTCGGTGAAGGTCGACCCCAGATTCTTCTTGTTGAGCGCACTGCCCGACCAGCCCGGCAGCTTGCCCGCAGCCATCGCCTCCTTCGAGGGCGGCACGCTCGTCGATGGCAGCACGACGCCGTCCCGGGGCGCCACGAGCACGAGCTCCTCCCGATCCTTCCGCTTCTTCGCCAGCTGCTCTTCGACGCTCTTGAGCGACTCCTCCACCGTGCCGATCTCGAGGCCCGCCGCCGGATCGGTGAACCGCTCCCGCTCGAGGCTGTTGAGCCGGGCCCGCGACTGCGAGGCCTTCCCCTCCAGATCCGCGATCGCCAGATCGAGATCGATGCTCGACAGCCGGGCCAGCTCCTGCCCCTTTTTCACAACGTCGCCAGCCTTCACCGCCAGGCTCTCGAGCCTCCCGGCCACTGTGACATAGACCATCTCCTCGCCCCGCGGCCGCAGCTCGGCAGCACACCACACCCGCTGCGGCAGCGGAATCAGGGCGATCGCCGCCAGCACCGCCGCCGCCACGATGCCCGACACCGTCACGTTGAGAGCCTTCACTTCGTCACGCCTCCCGGGAACATTGAGAAACTTGATCATCGACTGGAGCGGCCGGATCACCAAGCCCCAGAGGGCACCGGCGGCCAGGATCTGCCCCAGCACCTCGAGCCGGTAGGGTTTGAACACGCTCCACATGAACAGAAAGATCGAGGCCGACACCATCCACATGTAGAGGCTCGACGCCACCGCATAGAGGGCGAAGAGCCCCCGCTTCCGCTGCGGCAGGAAGGGATCCTCAGGCTGCTTGATCCCCAGGCACCACTGGGTGGCCGTTCGGCTCAGGATCGAGGTGGCCTTCTGCCGCAGGTTGGGGATCTCCAGGATGTCGGAAAGGATGTAGTAGCCGTCATACCGCATCAGCGGATTGGCGTTGAACAGGATCGTCGACACGCTCGACACGAACATCACGTCGAGACAGAGCTGGTTGAAGATACCCGCGTGGGAATTCCACCAGAGGTAGGTGGCGATCGAGGCGATGATCACCTCGACATACATCCCTGCCGCACCGATCGCCGCCCGCTTCCACTTGCTCGGCAGCATCCAGCTGTCGGAGACGTCGCAGTAGAGGCAGGGTGTGAACACCAGCAGCATCATTCCCATCTCGTGGCACTCGCCGCCGTAGTGCTTGCAAGAGAGGCCGTGGCCGAACTCGTGGAGAATCTTCGTGACCGCCAGTGCGATGGCGAGGTAGAGCCAGTTGCCCGAGGCGAAGAACTGGTGAAAGTCGGGCAGCTTCGAGCGGAAGACGTCGAAGTTCACGAGCACGAGCAGCATCGCTGAGGCCACGAAGGCCAGCATCGCCACGATCGCCGGCGGTGAGAAGAGCCAGCCAAACCACGGGTCGAGCTTCGTCAGCATCCAGTCGGGATCGATGCCCCGAAACCGCAACGACATGATGTTCGCCAGCCATGCCATCCACTGCTTCCAGATCCTCTGCTTCCGCCGCTCGTAGAGCTGGGGCCCCTGCCCCGGCCGGTCGCCCATCACAAGGCCGCTGCGGTGGAGCGTGGCCACGAACCGAGCCAGCTCATCGAGCGTGATCCTTCGCGGTGGAAAGCGGGCCTCGAACTGCTCCTTGAGTTGCTCGAGGCTGACCTCGCCATTGAGCATGTCGAGCAGCGCGTATTCCTCCGGCCGGAAACGGAAGTAGGAGAGCGAGATCGGGTCTTTCACGACCCACCAGGCCTGCCCCTGATGAACCTGCCGGTTCGTGACCAAGTCGCCGCGGCGGCGGAGGCCGACCGGCCTCGTGGTGCTCGAACGAAAGGCGTCGGCGGTGGCCATAGACGCGCCGCCTTACTTACGGACCGGAGGCAGCGGGGATTCCTTGGAATGGATGATGAGCGTGGCGGTCTGGCCGGCTCGTAGCAGCCATTGCTGCGTGCCCTCGATCTGCCGGTTTTCCACCTCGGCAAACACCCGGTAGTCGCCCCCACTCTCCACGATCGGGCTGGTGAACACGATCCGCCCCTTGAACCGCTCCCGGCGATTGTCGGCCAGCACCACCTCCGCCGTCACCGGTCGGTCGCTGACCTGCTCCGGATTCCAACGGGTGGAATCGACGTAGGCCTCCACCCGGAGTTTGTCTTTTCGGACCACGCGGGCCAGCGGATCACCAGGCTGCATCCATTCCCCCTGATGCGGAAACACCTGCACCACGACGCCGTCGAGCGGCGACTTGATGAGACGACGTTCGATCGCATTCTCAGCCGCGTCGACCTCGACCCCCTTGGAGATCGCCGCCATCGTGGAGACCTTCTTCTCCAGCTGCGCCTGTTCGATCTGCAGTTCGCTCTTCTGCTCATTCAGCTGCAGTCGGTTCAGCTCCACGCGGGTCACGCTGCCGGGGACCTTCCGATCCGACTCGGCCGCCTTCTCGTATTCGATCTGCGCGACCTTCTCGGCGGCCACGGCATAGCGGACATCCACATCGCTCTCCGCCTTGGCGACCGCCTGGTCGTGCTCGGCCTTCGCCTTGCGTCGCTCCATCTGCGGCTGGTTGTCGTCGATCTTGGCGATCACGTCGCCCCGCTTGATGGCATCTCCTTCGCGGGCCAGCAGTTCCTCGAGCACCCCCGCCTCGCGGGCCGGCACCTTCGCCTCCTCCATCAGCGAGACGAGGCACCGCTCCAGCACCGGCTCGGCGTCGGCGGCGCGAGCCGTGGCCGGAAACAGAGCCAGGGCGATCGCGAGCATGCAAGCCCGAAGCGTGGACGAAATGCGTGTCATGAAGGCTCCTCTACCAGAGTCGGAACAGGATCTGCGACTGGATGAACGCCAGCACGTCGTGAAACCAGACATACCCCAGCGGACGTTTGCCGCAGGCAATCCGGGCAGTAACCGTGGCGCCAGCCCCCAGTTCCTCCTTCTCGTGCCGCTCCGGGTCGATCGTCACCCGCACCAGCACGGTGTTACCAGCCTCGCCACGCACCTCCGCCTGCTCGTGGATCTCCTTCACCAGCCCATAGTGGCGGGTGCCGGGATCGGTGGCCAGAATGTAATCGACCGTCAGCTCGCGGCCCGCCTGCTTCGCGGCGAGGGCAGCCCGATTGATGTGGCCCAGCCGGTCGTCTGGCATGTGTACTTCTAGCTCCCAGGGGCCGGTCTTGTCGGCAATGCTCATCAGCGACTGGCCCTTCTCCACCGGGCGGAGCATGAGCCGGTCGCGAACCTGCCAGGTGACGATCACGCCGTCGATCGGACTGCGGACCTCGAGGTCGAGCTTCTTCGTGTCGTAGAGCTTCCGCTGCTGCTCGAGGCTCTCGATCTCCCGCTGCAGCTGGGCCGCCCGGCCGGCGAGGCGGGTCTTCTCGTCGGCCGAGATCTTCTTGTCTTCCAAAAGCGCCCGCCGCGTGGCCACGAGTTGCTCCTCGCTCGACGCCTTGCGGCCGAGCACGTCGGTGAGCGCCACTTCCAGATCGGTGTTGCGGAGCGTCGCCAAAAGCTGCCCCTGCGTGACGCCGGCACCATGCTCGAGGCCGGACTCCAGTTTCTCCACGACGCCATCGATGCCCGCAAAGACATCGCGACGGTGGACGGGCTCGAGCGTGCCCTTCCCCTCCAGCCGCAGTTCGGCCGGAATAAGGATGAGCGCGGCCAGTCCGGCGAGCGTCGCCAGACCCGCCAGCACCGTCCGCGGCAGGTTGCGGGCCGTCGTCAGCACACGCGACTTTCCCATCAGGTCGATCAGCCCGTAGAACGGCAGGCCGGTGTGGGTGAGGGCATTCGAAATCGCCACCTTGCCATGCTCGGCAACGAGATCGACGCGGGCCTTCTTGCCGGGGTCGAAGCTGCTCGACGAGAACCACTCGGCCACGAGTGCCCCGATCGGCTCGGGAGCCGTCCCGATGGGCGCCTCGGCACGCGCCACCGCCACCGCATCGACGCCGCCCGGCTTCACCACCGGCGTGGGCCGCGGCTTCTCCAGCGGGATGATCGCCAGCGCCGTGGCATGGGATTCGTCGATATAGTGCTCGAGTTCCTCCTCGATCTGCGGCGGCAGTTCCTGGGCCGGATCGGGATGCCAGAGCGGATCACCCGCCGTCGCCACGACACGGACGAGCGATTCGATGGCCTGCACGGCCGAGGCCCGCCGCTCCACCGACTCCTGGCCGCTCACCGCTTCCAGCCGGAGTTTCCGCCGCCGCCTCACGAGCACGCTCACCCGGTCGCAGCCGATGATCCGCCGCGCCTCGTTGGCAAGCACGAAGGCCGTGGCCACGGGATCGAGTGACTCATGCACGGCCCGGCTGAACCGCTCCACCTGCGTGAGCGCGGTCTGCTGGGTGTCGAGCGTTTTGAGCTGCCGCCGTTCGAGATAGTCGCCGGCTACGGCCGACACCTGTTCGAGAAACGACAGATAGCCCCGCTCCACGTCGGGCAGATTCTGCTGGTGAAACACCTCGATCAGGCCGGCGCGAACGCCGCCGCGGTCGATCGGCGCTGCAATCACGAGCAGCCCGGAGTCGTTGGCCGCGACCGTGCCACCATCGGCACCGCCCGCGCCAAGCTCCGAATGGGGAGGCACGAGCAGGCCGGTGGGGCTCTGCACAAGCGACTGAACGAGGGCTCCGTGGGCGGCCTGTGTCTCGGGGGTCGCCGCGATGCCGGTGTGTTCCACGCCAGCATGGCAGATCGGCTCCACCCGGCCGTTTTCCCCCACGAGCCACACAAGCCCGGCCACCGCCTCCATCGCCACGAGCACCCGCTCCAGCAGCCCGCGGAAGAACTCGGCCTCGGCCGCGTCGCTGCGGGCGAGCTGTTCGATCTCGGTGACGAGCGCGCGAATCTGGCTGCGTGCCCGCTCGATTTCAACCGACTCGTCGATGCTCATCTGGATTCAGCTCAGCCCCATTCGCGTTCGTGCTTCGTCGTGCGTCAACCATGATCGGGGAGCGCGCAAGAGCACGCTCCCCTGATCATAGCCGACTTGTTACTGACCCGACTCCAACACGTCATGCCCTGGATGTCGGCTGGTGCACGATCCGCCGCTGCACGTCGGTCTCGAGCATTCCGAAGGCCTGCTCGTGCCGGGCCACCGCCATTGCCAGCGCTGCCGCCAGCCGCTTGGCCGTGAAAAAGTTGACGATGATCCGCTGCGTGAGCTGAATGGTGTCGGGCGAGGTGCCGGCAACCTGCTTGTTGAGCCCAAAGTCGACGATCAGCTCCTCGGGCGTGCCGGTCACGCGGCAGAAGTTGGCGTAGGCGGCGGCAATGTGCGACTCATCGACGGGCACGGGCATCGGCTCGGCGGGACGGGATTCTTCAGCCATGGAAGGCTCCTAGGTAAAAGGAAACGGAATGCCAACGACCGCGCCCGCAGCCGAAGCCGCGCACCAGATCGGGCCCACAAGTCTACAGCCCTACCACCGTGGGGGCCATTCTTGCCGCGTGGACACGCCTGTTTTTTGGGTGACACCCGCGCTACGCTCCGGAAAACCCGGCGAGCCAACGCAGGCGTTAGGGTCTCGCAGCCGACGCGGGTTCGGCGTCGTGCCAGCCGTGCCGGGCGAGCCAGTCATCGGAGGCAAACCGCCTTGCAAGTGCCCGGAAGGCCCGCAGAGCGTCGCGATGCCAGAACGTGTGGTGCGGATCGCCGCCGCACTCCAGTCCAGCAAACCGGAGCCGACACGGCCAGCCGCGGGCAGCCGCCACCGTGTCGAAGCGTTCGGCGATCCGCAGGCTCCAGGCGGCGCCGAGCGTCTCCCGCAAGGCAAGAAAGGAGGGGTCGATGATGGCCGCCACCGTGTGGCCGGACGGTGTGCCTCGTTCGCCCCGACGGGCTCCTCTGAACCGGCTCGTGTAGGCCTGCACCACTGCCAGCAGCGCGCCAACGAGCAGCAGCCCAGCGGCCGCCACATCCGTGCCCCCTGTCGCGGCCGCCTGCATGGCCCCATCCATGTCCACCCCGGGCAGAAAGCCACGCAGGAGCAGCAGTTGGGCAGCCGCGACACAACTGACGGCGGCCGCCCGCCGCGTGCCGGCAAAATTCATCCAGCCGACAAGCACGAGCAGCGGCATAAAACATCGCTCGAGCAGGTGCAGATCGGGCAGACTGCCCGGCCGCATGAGCAACGCGGAGGCGGCGGGCATCACGAGCACGACAGCCAATGTGGCCACGATCAGCTGCCAGACGCCATGCTGCGGCCGCTTCGCGCCCAGGAGCGACATCGCCGGACAGAGTGATAGCGACACCACAGCCAGCCGCGCCGCCGCAGCCGGTGCCGGATCGGCGAGGCCGCCGGCCGCCCTGGCCCCCATCTCAGCAGCCAGTGCGAGGCAGGCCGCCACCGACCAGAAGGCGGCCGGCACGGCCGTCGAACCGCGCACGAGAAAGACACCCCATGCCGACACCGCCGCAGCGAGGAATGCAGCGATACAGGCGGCGGCAGGCATAAAGATGGCTGGGGGCAGTGGCATGATGCCAAGCCTAGCAGGCGGTCGCATGACGATCGTGACGGTTGCTCGGGGGACGGAAGAATACCAGCACGGCAGCGTTGCCCGATGCCGAATTACTCGGCGAAGGTTCCCCCTTGGCCGGCCGGACCTCACGCTGGACACCCATCATGAACGCTCAATTCTCGGCACGGGTGCGCACCGCCCTGTGCCTGCCGGTCCTGTTCTTTGCCGCCGCTGCGGTCATGGCCCCAGCGGCCAGCGGTATCGAGATGTTCACCTACTTTGGCGACGGCAGCCGCATCGGCCTGCCCAACCTCGAAGTGCCGGTGGAAGCCTATCCAGGCATACCCCTGCGGAGCGATCGGCTCAGGGCGCGACGACGGGCCATGCAGGCCGGCCCCGGATCTGCCGTGCGGCTCGGCCCAACGGGCGTGCCGACCAAGTCGGGCGGCATCATCATTCGCGCGATGCCGCAGCAGCCGATGAACGCACCTGTTCCGCTTCCCGTGCAGGCACCGTAGCCCCAACGATCACCGTCGCGGATTCCTCTCGCTCTCGCTTCGGGCTTGCATGGGATGGATGTCCATCCAAGCCCGCTCCCCATCCAAGCCCGCAACGCAAGCAAGGGAATACGGCTGGCGTCCGCAACACGATGCAGACGTTCTCAGTCCGTTTCCAGCCCGCTAGTTGCCGGCTGTCTTCTTGAGCGTGGCAAGCAGGTCAACGGCGTCGGCCCGCGTGGCAAACATCGCCTCGTTGGCCAGCACATCCTCGAGAATCTTCCGGGCACGGTCCTTCTCGCCGCGATCCACGAGCAGTTTGGCCACGTAGTAGGCACCGTCGGTCGTGAGCTGATTGTTCTGTGAAATCTGCGACAGAATCTTCTCCGCATCCTCGCGGCGGCCCAGCTTGTAGTAGACCCATGCCAGGGTGGTGAGCGCGTTGGCCTGATGCGGCGATCCCTCGCGGTGCATCGCGACGTTGGCCTCGGCCATCTCAAGCGCCCGCTGCCGCGAATCCTTGTCGTCGGTCTCGACGAGCACCAGCGCCAGCGAGTTGCCCGCGGGGAAGTTGCCGGGCGACTGCACGTGCGCCTCGTTGAAGAATCGCTCGGCCGTCTTGTAATCCCGGGCGACGCGGGCGATCGCCCCGCGGACGACCTTGGCCTCCAGGCTCTTGGGATCGAGCTTGAGCGCGTTGTCGGCATTGATGGTGGCCGCCGGGAGATCGTTCTGCCCCACATACCACTGTGCCGTGGCGAGCAGCACCGCCGGGTCTTGCGGCGCCGACTTGATCGCCTGCTCGATCAGCTTCTTGGCCGTGTCGCGTTGCTTGGCATCGTCGTAGAGCCGGGCCATCGCCAGCTCCGGATGGACCGCTTTCTCGTCGAGCTTTTTCGCCTCGCGAAACTCAGCGAGCGCCTCCTGTGGCTTCCCCAACTGAAACAGCACGATCCCTTGTCGCTGGCGGGCGCTGGCATTGTCGGGATCGAGTTCGAGCCAGGCGGCGAGATACTTCTGGGCGGCGTCCCACTGCTTCCGCGACTCGGCCACAGCAGCACTTCCGGCGTGGCAACGAATCTCGAAGTCACGCTTCCGCTTGGCATTCTCGCTGAACGCGGTGGTGAGCGCCGTCGCCTTGGAAAACAGCACGTCTGCATCGGTGATGCGGCGATCCTGGAATGCGAGATCACCCAGCATCAGGTAGGGCTCGGGGTCGCCAGGATACTTGACCGCGGTGTCTTCCAGCTCGGCCCGCGCCGGCTGCAACTGGTTCACGCCCAGCCAGAGCACCGCCATCATGACGCCCGGGGGGGGCAGCTTGGGATTGTTCGACCGGGCTCGCTCCAGCAGGGCTCGGCAGCCGACAATGTCGCGATCTCGGAAGCGTCCGATGGCGTTGTTGATGTCGCCGTATTGGGCGTCGTCTGAGACGGCCTTTCCGACGAGCGTCTGGGCCGTGATCTGGCCGTAGGCAAGGCTTGACGCCCCGCAGACTGGCAGCAAGATGACTGCCAGGACAACACAACGGGAGACAGAAAACAGTGCAGATCGCCTGACCATCGGGAGAATCTCCAGCGGAGGAACCGCCCAAGAGATTACATCCATAAAAGATCCGGGCGGCGTCTGCTACTGTATCCGCAGAGGCCAAATTTTACCACGCTTCGCCAGGGTGCGGACGGGAGAGGATCGATGCTTGGAGCAGTCTTCGAACGCGAAGTGCAGGCGGTGCCGCGGGCGCGGGGGCTGTTCGTGGCACGGGCCGTCTACTGCGGCACACTGCTGGGCATTGTTGCCACCTGCTGGCTGGTGGTCACGGGCACGCAAACAGTAACCACGGCCGGTGACACCGCCCGGTTCGGCGCCACGCTGCTGCGGATTCTGGCACCGCTGCAGCTCTCGCTGGCCATGCTGGCTGCCGCCATGACCAGCACCGTGGCCGTGACCTCGGAGAAGGATCGACGCACGCTCGAACTCCTGCTCATCAGCCGGCTCAGCGACGGGCAGCTCGTTCTGGGCAAGTTGGCCGGCAGCCTGCTGCGCGTCATGCTGCTGCTCCTGGCAGCAGTGCCGGTGTTCGTGATCGCGTCACTGTTCGGGGGCGTCACCATGCCACAGCTGGCCCGCCTCTTCGTGGTGACCGCCGCGGCGGCGCTGGCGGCGGCGAGCGTGGCCACGTGCATCGCGTTCTGGAAAGACACCACGTTTCAGGCACTGGCGATCACCACCTTCGCGCTCGTGGCCTGGGTGGCGGTCGGCGAGGTGGTCGCCAGCCGATTCGGGCCGGTCGTCGGTGCGCAGGTGTCGCCCGCACGGGCAGTGTTTGCGGCACTCGCGCCCGCCGGGGGCACCACGCTGCTGCCGTTCCTCGCCGTCTCGGCAGCGTTGATCGTGGCGGCCAACATCGTGGCGGTGAGCCGCGTGCGGGCCTGGAATACGACCCAGGAGGTGCGGCGGCAGCCCGAGTCGGCGGGCGATGCCGCCCGCGCAGTCTCGGTGAAGCGTCCTTCGCGGGTAGTCTGGGACAACCCCGTGCTCTGGCGGGAAATCTGCACGCGTGCGCACGGCAAGGCGATGCTGCTGGTGCGTCTGGCCTGGCTGCTGCTCTTTGCGGCCGCGGTCGCAGGCATCGTGGCTGAGTCGCGACGGCCGCGGCCCGACGGGCTCGCCGTCGCGGTGGCGGTGGTGCCGATGGCGCTGGCCAGCCTGCTGGCGGTGGCGGCGATGGCCGTCACGAGCATCACCACCGAGCGCGACCGCGGCGCACTCGACGTCCTGCTCGTGACCGATCTGGAGCCCTCCGAATTCGTCTGGGGGAAACTTCTGGGCGTGTTGGTGGCAGCCCGGGAGATCGTGCTGCTGCCACTGGTACTCTGCGGCGCGCTGGCGGTGGCCCGGATCACGACGGTCGAAAACGCCATCTACATGGCGATCGGGCTCGCCGTACTCGTCTTCTTCGCGGCGGTGCTCGGCCTGCACGCGGGCCTCTCTCACGCATCATCGCGGCGGGCAATCGCGGTGGCACTGGGCACCGTGGCGTTTCTGTTTGTCGGCGTGGCCACGGCGATGCGAATCATGGTGGCGTTCGGGTCGAGCTTCGAACTGCAACTGGCGCCGTTTCTGGCGGTGATCGTCGGCGGTGCGGTCGGCCTCTATGCCGCTCTGTCGGCCCGCAATCCCTCGCCGGCGATCGGCTGGGCATCGGCCCTTCTGCCCGCCCTGACGTTCGTGGCCATCACCGGCTTCCTGCAGGGCAACGCGCTGCAGGTCTTTCTGGTGGCGGCGGCGGCCTACGGCTTCGCCACGCTGGCGATGCTCGTGCCGGCGATCGGCGCCTTCGACCTCCTCACCGGCCGAACCACGACCGGCGAGTGAGGCCGGCGAGGAACACCGGGGGTTACTGCCGCGAGACTCCCGCCGGCGTCTCCGCGATGGAAGTCTGCGACCGAACTTCTGCCGCAGCCTGCTCCAGCTTCGCGAGCCGCGTGGCAACGTCTTGTGATTCGAGCCCCCGCGCTACAGCCTGCCGGTAGCTCTCGATCGCATCGGTCGGCCGATCGAGGGCCTCCTGCGCCATGCCCTCCAGGGCCAGCACCTGCGGCGGAGTCTGGTTTGGCGGATAACTCTCGCCAAGGATGGCCAGCGTCGCGAGCGCTCGCTGCGGGCGTCCCAGCCGCCGGTAGATCTCCGCGGTGTCGAGGATCAGCTCCCGGTCGTCGGGCGCGATGGCCAACGCGCGATGGTAATCAGCCAATGCCTCCTCGGGTCTGCCTCGGGCAAGCGCCACCTGGCCGTGCAACCGCCAGGCTTTTTCCGAACGCGGCGCCACCCGCACCGCCTCGCGAGACAACCGGTCGGCGTCGTCGAGCAGGCCAAGTTCCATGTACATCCGGCCGCCGTCGATACAGAGGCTCGTGTCGCCGGGCGAGAGCCGCAGCGCCTCGGCGATCTGGGTCACCGCCGCCATCCGTTCGCCCCGCTGCCAGAGCACGTCGGCGTAGTGCCGCCGCGCGTCCACATCGGTGGGACAGTTCTTGACCGCCTGTTCCAAGAGCCCCTCCGCTCGCAGCAGATCCTTACGGTCTGCAGCAGACAGCCCCTCGTTGCAGAGCCGGCGGGCGTCGGCGACCTCCTGAGGCACAGGCCCGGAGCGGGGAATCAACCGACAGCCCGCCCCGGTGACGACCGCGAGAGCGGTAGCCGCGATGCCGCACACGGTGAGGGAGGAGATTCTGGCCATGGAACCGACATCCTCGGCTGCCCGACAGCAAGGGGTGCGGAGCGGGGATCTGGAGGCAGAACAGTAGAATTTCCCGGCCGGAGACACAACGCTTGTCAGCCTTCTGGAGGCCATGCCTCACTCTGCCACGGTCGCCAGAGCGACGTGGCTTGCCCCTCTTCCGCGATTCACCCACTCCGGCGGCAGCGACCGGCCTTGCCGTCAAGGTCCCGCCAACCGTAAACGTGCTGTTTTCATTCCCTTCCACTGGTCACGCGATGCTCCGTTCACCCCTTTCCCATCTGTTCGGCCGCTGGATGGCAGGGATGGCAGCACTGCTTCTAGTGCTGGTTGTCTGGGGTGGATTCGAGATCCGCGACGAGGCGGTGGAGTCTCCGGCCCCGCGGGGGGTACGGCTCACGGCCGCAACGCCGGAGACGGGAAACGCCATCGAATACGTCGAGGGATATGAGGCCGGCCTGCGGCGGGCCGCGGCCGAAAACAGGCCAATGCTGGTGGTCTTTCGGGCGGCCTGGTGCCACTGGTGTGCGGAGTTAGCCCGAGGCACGCTGGTGGACCGGCGGCTCGTGGGGCTCTCCAGGCAGTTCGTCTGTGTCGTGGTCGATGCCGATCGGCACGCTGCCGACTGCCGCAGGTTTGGCGTCAAGGAGTTTCCGACGGTGGTCGTAGCGACCACGAAGGGAGACGAATGCCGCCGCTGGACCGGCTGCCCGTCAGTCGATGAACTCGTGTCGGCCATGGCCGACACGCTGCCGGTGGCACGGATGGCCGAGGCCGACGGGGAAGACGCAACCACGACACGCTGACGGTGCCGCCCCAGCGCATGCTAGCCTCGCTGCCTGCGCTGTTGACGCATCAGCCGCACCTTCGGGTCGGCCTGCATGCTGCGGGCCTCATCGGCATATTCCTGAGGCGTCATGCGGATCCGTCGCTCGAACCGCAGTCGGGAGAATGCCCAGGTGGAGGCAGCCACCACTGCGGCGGCGGCCAGCAGCGGCAGGATTGCCTGCTGCGCGGCGGCGAACAATCGCGCCGGATCGTGGGCCATCTCACCCGAGCCGATCACCGCGACCAATGGCCGTGCCGACAGCACCGCAGCCGTTACCAACAGCACCAAGCCGCACGCATGGCCCGTCAGCGACATGAGGGTGGCGGTCGAAAAGATTCGTGCCAGCCCCCCCAGCAGGCTGATGCGGTCGAACGCGGGCATGACCCGCGCCGGCCGCCAGGCTGGTCCGTCCAGCATGATCCTCACCACCAGTCCGACCGCTCCGGCGACGGCCATGACCGCCAGTGTCGGAAGCACGACCGCGGCCGGTAGCTGGATGTCGAGCCGCGGCGAGTCCTCGAGCCCAACCACGCCGAAACTGGCCGACTGCTGCATCATGGCAGTGGCGGCCGAAAACGTCGTCTGGGCCCATGCCGGCAGGAGCAGGAGCGTGGTCGCCACCGTGGCCACCCACGCCGGCAGGCTGGCCATCGGCATGAAGCCCTGACGACGGGCCAACTCGCGGCGGCGGGGCGTGGCTGGAATCGTTCGATCGGCAGCGTCGCTCATCGCATCACCTCCCGCCGAAGCAGGCGTCGATCGACCGCAGCATCATGATCGCGCTGCCGCCGGCCCAGGCCTCGGCCCCCAGCCACAGGCTGGCCAGGAGCACGAGCGAGGCGAGCCCCTGGAGGAGCCCAGGGCCGGGTGAAAAGAGCACTGCCCGCAGGCAGATAGCGCTGGCGAGGTGGAAGGCCACCACCGCCACGAGCGCTGGGAGGACGAGCATGGCGGCCAACGACACCGCCACCGCCGGCGTGGTCACAGCGAGCCGCACCAGCCATTCCTGCGACGGCCCACCGAACGCAGAGCCGATGGGCAGATGCCGCACGCTGTCGATGAGGCCTCCCACCACTGCCAACTGTCCTCCTGCGGTGAAGAACGCCGCGAGCCCCACCCACCAGGCCAGACTGGCGATCCCCGCCGATTCACCCGCGGCATCTGGATCGAAGTCATCCGCCCATGAGAGCCCGGAAACACTGCCGAGAATGCCGCCCGCCCACGCCGTCGCCATCAACACGGCCGCCGCAGCGGTGCCCATCATGAGCCCGACACACAACTCACCGGCCAGCACCGGCAGGAGCGGACCGATCGACCGCGACGGCGACGCCGCCTCTACGGCCAGTGCCATCGGTACCGCCACGACCGCCAACGCGAAGACGACCGCGACCCTGATGCGAAATGAGCTGCCGGGCAGAATCGGCAGTGTGCCGGTGCCGACGGCCGCGGCGATGCGGCCGCAGACCCCGACCGCAACGACGATCTCCGGCGACAGTGTTTCAGTCATCACGAGATCCACAATCCAATCAAGTTGGCGACTTCGCCTCCGAAACGCTCCAGATGCTGAGGAGCCGTGTTCACGAAAAACATCGCATCGTGCGATTTTTTCTTTGCAAACGCAGTTTGCTGGTGCTGCAGTTCGCATCCTGCGAAGTAGTCGTGCGGGTAGCCGGGATCGGCGGAAGCTCGAGGAGCATTAGGATTTTTCGACCTTCTGGGGAATGCGCTGCCGTAGGTCGTGGAAGGAGAAAAAGCCGTAGCGACGAGACTTCTGCCGGCCCGGCGGGTTGTGCCGCAGCCGGCGAACCAATGCGGCTTCCTGCAACTTTCATCCGAAACCCTCGTCCGCAATCCGCTACGGCAACGCCGCCGCGCGAAACATCTCGACGAACCGTTCCACCATCCACGGCATCACGAGCACCAGTGTCGCCGCCATTGCCACGAGCCGGGGCGCGAGCCCCACCAGCGGTTCGTGGACACCGGTCGCCGCCTGCACCAGGCCGGTGATGACCGCCACCCCGAAGCCGGCGAGCAGCACCGGCGCGATCACGAACAGTCCGGAGAGGATGGCCTGCCTGACGAGTTCTACGAGGTCGCCGTCGGTCATGACTGGAGCCTCCTCAAGAACCGGTGCTGCGCACGCCGTCGAGCAAAGACCTGACCACGAGCGACCAGCCATCGGCAGCCACAAACACCATCAGCTTGAGCGGCAACGACACGAGCGTCGGCGGCAGCATCACCAGGCCCGTCGACACCACCAGCGTCGCCACCAGCACGTCGAGCACGAGAAACGGAAGCAGCAGGCGGAAGCCGATCGCGAAGGCCGTCTTCAATTCGCTGACGAGGAAGGCCGGCAGCAGGGTCTCCACGGGAACGTCATCGTAGGTGGCCACCCGCTTGGGCGCGGAGGGATGCCGCGCGAGAAAGTAGAGCATGGTGTCGCGGTTGCCCGACTGTTCGATCTGGGTCGCCATCCAGCGGCGAATCGGCAGCGTGCCCTGCTCGTAGGCCGCGGACAGCTCGATCCGCCCCTGCTGGTAGGGCTCGACGCCGTCGCGGTAGGCGGCGGTCCAGACCGGCCACATCACCAGCGCCGAGAGAAAGAGCGCCAGCGACGTGAGGATCTGGTTGGAGGGAAGTTGCGGTGTGCCAAGGCCCTGCCGCACGAGCGTCAGCACGATTGACATCCGCACGAAGCAGGTGGTCATCAGCAGCACCGCCGGCGCCAGGCTGGCGACGCCGAACATCACCGCCGCGGAAAGCGTCGCGTCGAGCGAACGGCCGCCGACGAACTTGGCAAGCATGCCGGAAAGGACTGCGGCGTCACCTCGTTCCGCCCGGGAGCCCGTCCGCTGGGCCGACGGCGTGGGCTGCTCGGGCATGGAAGGCTGCGAGACGGCCGGCATGGGCGCGGGTTCGACCGCGACTGGCAACGTGGCCGGTTCAAAGGCGACGCTCGCCGGCCGGATGGCCTGGGGAGTCGCCTGGACCACCTCCTCTGCGGCAACGGTCGGCAACGGCCGGGCGATCAGCACTGCCGCCAGCAGCAGTGCGTACCGGAGAAGGTGCGCGGGCCTACTGAGCGTCATGCCGCCTCCCCGCTGGCGCTCGCCTTGATCGAGGGTTGATTGGTCGGCGCGAGGCTTCGCGGCGCCGCAGACGGCCGGATCGGGGGATAGACACCGCGACAAGCGGCGGCAATGCAGGCCGTGGCCTGCGGGTCGGTGAGTTCGGCGAGTGTCTGGCAGCCCGCCGACGAGACGCCCACGAGGAGTGTCTTGGGGCCGAATCGTACGATCCGCACCGCGTGCTGGCCACCGAGCGATCCTTCCCCGAGCACCTCGAAGACATCGGGAGGCAGCACGGTCGCCCGCCGCCTGTTCAACGCTGTTGCGGCCGCCACCACTGCGAAGGCGGCCCCGATCGCTGCCAACAGTTTCCAGTCGGAGAGTTGTCCCGAGCGGATCCCAACGCCGCTCGACCCGGCCGCGAGGTCGGCCGCGGCAGCATCGCCGCGTGGGGTCAGTGGCAGTGCCGGAAGAACATGCGGCGCACTGCTGCCATCAAGGCTGGTCGCCCTGTGTCGGGCTGGCATGCCCGACGCCACCGCCGTGGTCTGGAGCGAGGCAGCCAGTGGCTCGTCGGTGGAGGCCTGCGTCTCGCGCAGCATCGTTTCCGGCAGTGGCGCCACGGCCGCGGCTGAGTCTGGGCCGGCTGCCTGCAGCGGGGCCGCGCAGGCCCACATGCCGACGATGAGTGCCGCCGCCCGGCCGATCCCGGAGCCGCTCGCAGACAGACTCGAACGAGCGTCGGACCCCATCGTGTCGGCGGCGCCGGACTGGCCGACACCCGACCAATCGATCCGTGGCTGCTGCATGCCATGCCGCGGCGACAGGCCGATCGACGAGGGATTGCGGCGTCCACCGGCCCACCAGAGGAAGCCGGCCAGCAGTCCAACGCAGATGCTTGTGGCGGCCAGCCAGGCCTGCCGCGGAACTTCGCTGAAGCGTCCGGCAGTGACGGCAGCGATGACCGCATCGAAGGCATGCGAGTGGTGTCGGCCATGTTCCCGGCCATGTTCCCGGCCATGTTCGGCCGACTGTGGGGCGGCCGAAGCAGCGGAGCCATGAACGCCAGCGGCGAACCGACCGGCCGGCTCGCGACGGGCTTGCGACGGACCAGCAACAGGAAAGCTGGTGATGATCACCCGCCGTTGCGCCGGGTCGCGGGTTGCCGGCAGCAGGCTGAGCACATGCCGACGAATCCGCTCCATCTCCTGGGCCTCGATGGCAATCGGCTGCAGGGCAGGCTGGCCCGCACGCTCCGCTGCCGCCCGGCATGCGGATTGAAAATAGCTGTCGGGAACCGCGATCGAGACGAGGATCGCCCCGGGCATGTCGGCCTTGGCTCCACGACCCGGTTGGGGCTGGGCAGGCGTCGACTGAGCTGGTGTCGGCTGAGGCGGGGGCGACGCGACGATGATGGCAGACCGGGGCCTGATCTCCGCGGGGGCGTTGGCGTCGGCAGGCTTTTGCGTCGGCCCCTGCGGGGAGGAGTTGATGTCGGCAGCTACGGGAACCTGCAGCGATTCCGGACCCGGGGGCAGCGGCGGGGCATCCGTCTCGGCTCCATCAAATTCCACCGAGACGTCCACCGTGGAGCCCTTCAGGAAAGACAGCGACTGCCGAACCTTGCTGGCGAGGTGGTGCTCGTGCGCGATCTTTTTGGCCAGCGCCGGATCGGCACCGGCGATCGCCGCCATCTCCCGGTCCGCGACCGCTTCGAGCGGCCCGACATAGACGCGGCCGCTCCGCAAATCGGTGACCGCCACTCGCTCTGGCGACAGTCCGGCGATCGACGCACTCACAAGCACGCGGATCGCCTGCACGCGGGCCGGGTCGAGTTCCATGTCGGGCTGCGTGCGGACATTCACGCTGGCGGTCTTGGCAGGACCGCCACCTTCGAGGCTGTGATGGCTTTCGGTGTCGTAGAGCACCGCGGCCCGCTCGATGCCGGGCATCGAACAGATGACCAGCGACAATTCCTCCTGCGTGGCCACCCGCAACAGCTCGCCCTGCACTGCCTTGCTCTGCCATGGGCTGTTTTTCTCGAGTGCACGGCGGAGGCTGCCACCAAACTCCCGCGGCAGCGCCTCGGCATCGACCAGGGCCCGCATGTAGGCGCTTTGTCGGCTACGGGGCACCCAGACCCGGCCACCGTCGGTGCGGTGGTCGGTGAGTTGAGCCCGATCGAAGGCCGCTTCCATGATCGCCATCTCGGACGACGGCAGGGCCATGCCGGCAAGCAGTTCGACCTCTTCGCTCGTCGGCCGGTCGCGGAGCAGCCAGACGGCCCAGCCCATCGATGCGGCAACGAGCCCGAGCGCGATCACCTGAGCCGGCGTCATGGCCAGCGAGAGACGGTCTCGCGACGACGGCGAGGGTTGCTGTGCGTCCATGCACTGCCCTTCGTGACTGGGAATTGAACGGGTTGTGGGGAGCGGGGATGAGGGTCGGGGTCAACGCGGCAGGACCATCGGCAGAGACTCTGCGGCGGGTGTGCGGGTCGTCAGGCTGCCAGCCGCTGGGCCTGCCGACGCGGCAGTCGTACGGTGATGGCCACGCCCCCTTCCGGGCAGTTGGCCGCGGACAGCGTGCCGTCGATCCGTGCGGCAGCCGCACGAACTGCAGCCAGAGCCAGACCGGCTCCATCCGGCGTGATGCTGGGAGCGTGAATACCGTTCGCGGTCTCGTTGAGCCACCTCCGGACAGACGCCGAAAGCGCTGGCCCGGAATCGGCCACCTCGATTTCGATCGCACTCCCCACATCGATGCTGGTGACGACGACCTCCCGAACGACCGGCGAATCGCCGTTGGGATCGGCCTCCGAGGCCGACTCCATCGCCCGGCGGATGAGCGGTTCCAGCACACGGCGCACGAGCGTGGGGTCGGCGACGAGCGCCTGCTCATGGTGCGTGGCCACGTCGAGCGTGGCTGGCAGCGGAGGCCGGCCCTGTTCACGACGGTTGCGGGCACAGTCTGCCAGAATCGTCGCGAGCAGGCCCTGCGAATGCGGGGCATGCTGCGGATGCAGAAGGGATGGGCGGTGGTGCTGGAATGAAGGCGTCATGATGACCCGCGGGTTACGAGGCGGAGAGCGAAGGAACAACGGCGGGCTTCCCGCAGACTTCGTCCATGACCCACCGATTCACGTCGGCGAGCACTGCCTTGGAAAGGTCGTTGCTGCCGGGATAGATCCGCATGGCAAGCGCCGCACCGGCGGCATGAAAAAGGCGGAGCGTGCGATCGGTGTGGGCCGCCTGCTCGAGCACGCTCGACCGCCGGCAACAGAACAACATCGGCAGGCGACGGACGTCAGCGAGCTGCGAGAACAGCGACTCTTCCAGCGGAAAAGGTCCGCCCAGCGAGATGACGCCGGCGAATTCCCGCGGGTGACGGCAGGCGATACGAAACGCGTCGGAGCCGCCGTCGCCCTGCCCCACCAAAAAGATCCGATTCGGATGGATAGCGATGCGGTCGCGAACCCGGTCGATCGAACGCCAGACGGCCTCGTCGAGATCCGCGGCGGACGACTCGCTCGGTCCGATCACGGGCTGCACGGCGACGAAGTTGCGGAGGCTCACTCGCTGCATGACCCGGCCAAGTTCGAAGGCTTTTTTCCGCGTGGAGAGCTCCGGTGACTCGGGGAGCCAGACCAGCAGCGGATAGTCGTAGCCTGGTTCGTGCCCGAGCGGCGTGAAAAGTCGGTCATCCCCCAGCCAATCCGACGCCATGCCTGGCAAGCGGGCGGCCGCGCTGTCGGTGGCCGCCTGTCGGCGGGCAGAGCCGCTCCGGGAGTGTCGTTTCGGAAGGCGACTGTTCATCGGGCACCTCGGCGACTCGTGACGGGGCTCATGCCGGCGGGGGAACAACCCCTGCCGACCCCTGGTTTCTCCAGGCCTCGGGTTTGTAGCCGAACACTCAGACACCAGCAACGGCAGGATCGGGCCGCAGCATCGCCGGCGCAGACAGGGCAAGAGAGGCAAGCTGCGAGTGCTTAACAGGCCTTGTGGAGGAGTGTTCGGCACGCGGGCCAGGGGCACGGACATGTGAAAAAGTGCCGCCACGGGACGAGCCGGGATCGGCGGAAGCTCTCCGAGCGTTGGAATTTCGCCCTCGCGAGGTCTGAACTGCCAACACGACTCACGGCGAAAGTCCCCGCGAAGGAGACTTCTGCCGTCCCGGCGGCGCGAGACGTGCGACTACGACCCGGCGGTACAGGCTTCGTCAACTCACGGAAAAGTTAAAAACTTGCCGCCACAAGCATCAGTCACGCAGGCTTGTAGCCCGTGAGCCGGTCCATCACGCCGACGAGTTCCTTCACCGCGGCGATGCTCTTGTCGAGACCGGCCCGCTCATCGGGCAGCAGTGTGAGTTCGATGATTCGCTCCACGCCGCCGCTGCCGAGCACGACGGGCACACCGACAAAGTAGCCGCCGACACCATATTCCTTGTCGCAGTAGGCCGCGCAGGGCACGAGCCGCTTCTTGTCCTTGACCACGGCCTCGACCATCTGCGTGGTGGCAGCGGCGGGGGCGTAGTAGGCGCTGCCGGTCTTGAGCAGGCCCACGATCTCCGCACCGCCGTTGCGAGCCCGGGTGACAATCGCGTCGAGCCGGTCCGAGGCGATCAACTGCGTGACCGGAATGCCGCCCACGCTCGTGCAACTCGGAATCGGCACCATCGTGTCGCCGTGGCCACCGAGCAGCATGGCGGAGATGTCTTCCACGCTTACGTTCAGTTCCATCGCCAGAAAGGAACGATAGCGGGCCGTGTCGAGAATGCCCGCTTGACCGATTACGCGGGACGGTGGAAAGCCGGTCACCTGGAACGTCCGCTGCACCATGGCGTCGAGCGGATTGCTGACCACGATGACGACGGCGTGCGGGCTCGACTCGCGGATCTGCGCGGCGACATCGCCCACGATCTTGGCGTTGGTCGAGAGCAGGTCATCGCGACTCATGCCGGGCTTACGGGCGATGCCGGCGGTGACAACGACCACGTCGCTGCCGGCGGTGTCGGCCCAGTTCGTCGTGCCCGTCAGGCGGGAGTCGAACCCCATGATCGGCGAGGCCTGGAAGAGGTCGAGCGCCTTGCCGGCAGGCATCCCTTCCGTGGCCGGAATGTCGAGCAGGACCACGTCGCCGAGCTCGGCATTCGCGCACCAATGGGCCGTGGTCGCGCCGACGTTGCCGGCGCCGATAATGGAGATCTTCGCTCGTCGCATGATGCAATGGTTCCTGGGACGATATTTCTGGGACGATATTTCTGGGACGAAATGGGTCGGAGACACGTGTTGTCGCGGCCGCCTCCCGCGGCGGCAAGTCCCGGCCGAAAACCGCGGGAAAGCCCACGGAGGCGTGGGACCATCAGGGGAGTTCGATGCGGTCGGGCAGTTCCCTGCGGGCCTGGCGGTCGCGTCGGCGGGAGTCGCGGGCGAAGGACCAGGCCGCCAGGGCCAGGGCGATTCCGATCACCGAGGCGATCGACAGGAAGACCCAGCCGAGGGTGTTGACCTCCCTTGTCGGACTCGGTGCCGGCAGCCAGGTGGCCTCCCGGCCGATCAGCAGGGCCGTCTCCTGCCGCTGTCCCTTCTGCTCCTCGCTCCCCTGCGATGACGAGATTTTCAGATCCGGCAGCGGATAGCCGTAGCGTTTGAACGCGAAGCCCGACACCTGCACCCGTTCGCCGATCTGTTGGCCCGTTGGCATTCCCTCGGGCAGCGTCCGCACGCAACAGACGACCGGATAATCCTCCTGAAGTTTGCCATGGACCTTGATCAGCGGCGTCGGCACGAAGACGAACAGTTCCCAGTAGTGGTCGGTGCCGAGTTGCCGCCGCCGCAACGGGTCGTCAATCTCGATGCGTGTGGCACGACGGGCCACGCCCGCGACCGTGACCGGGTCGCCACGGTGCTGCGCAAACCAGCCACTCGCCGGGTTGATGAGCGGAATGATGTCACCCGACGGCCCGGCGGCCGACGCGATGCCCGCAGTCGTCGCCCGACCCATGGCGGCAAGGACCG
>CANHCU010000063.1 GCA_947459185.1 Planctomycetaceae bacterium
AGGGGGACGCTTGCTGCGGACAGCGTTGAGGGCCGTTTCCTCCATCGGACCGAGCAGCGACGTGCCATTGGCCTTGCGTGCAAAGGAGCCCCCCTTCGGATCCGGCGTGTCAGCCGAGATGCCTGCTGCCCTGAACACCGCGGAGTTGCCGGCACCGAGGTGGCCGGAACTATCGACGATCATCACGGGACGATCTGCCGAGATCGCGTCGAGTTCCTCGACCGTGGGCGGGCGTCCCTCCTTCATGCCGCGGGCCTGATAGCCAAACCCCACGATCCAGCCGTCGGCAGGAGTGCGGTGTGCCTGCTTCTTCATCCGCTCGATCAGATCGGGAATGCCAGTCACACCAAAGAGATTGGCATCAACGAGGTTCTTGCCGAAATAGACCATGTGGCCGTGGGTGTCGATGAATCCGGGGAGCAGTGTCTTGCCTGCTAGATCAACGGTTTTCGTGGCAGGACCGACGTGCTTCCGCATGTCGGCTGCTGGTCCGACGAAGAGAATTTTTCCGTTCTTCACGGCCAGACTCTCGGCATATTCAGCCGTGTCGCCGCGCATCGTGAGGATGTCGCCACCGGAGTAGAGGGTGTCGGCGATCTGGGCGACCGCCGGCTCCGCGAGTGACACGAGGGAAACAACGACTACCGACAGGAAGGCGTGGAGGTGAGCCAGTTTGGAAAACATCATCGTGCCCTGGGATAAATCGTGGAGAAGGAGGTGGCGAGAATGTAGCTCGCCACTCGAAAACGATCCACGATCTGAAGGCGGTCGCGAGGCTATCCCGGCGGTGCGATGCCATACAGCGCCGCGACGAGCGACCGAGTCCGCGGGCCGGGGAGTGCCCCTGGATGCATAGCGCTCGGGATGAAGGCAAATCCCAGGCCCAGGGATGGATCCGCAAACGCGAGGGATCCGCCAGCACCAGGGTGCCCGAAGGCGTCGGGGCATGGCCCAAAGATGCCAGACGCGTTGGTCATGAACCCGGCAGAAAAGGAGGTCTGATCGATGAGCACGCGGTCGGGGCCGTTGCTCAGCGTGGTCCTCATCGCGGCGAGGCTTTCGGCGCGGAAGAACGGTGAGCCATCGCCGCCGAGAAGCGAGTAAAAATGGGCCAGGGCGTCGGCCGTGGCGATCGCGCCGAGCGACGGAAGGGAAGCGGTACGCATGGCGGGCGAGTTCATCGCTGCGGGGCTGAGCAACCCGCCCGGTTCGCTCAGGGCGCGGCGGGTGAGTGAGGAGCGGTCTACGAAGGCCCTCGTGAAGGGGCCTGGCGCCGGTGGTGTTTTGGGGGCGATGACGGTGGCTGCGGTGTCGATCCGTTCCGCTGGCAGTCCGAACCAGAGATCGAGGCCGACTGGGCCGCGGAAGATCCGTTCCCAGGAGGAGCCCAGCGTTTCGCCTGCCACGCGGCGGACAATCTCGTCGAGCAGGAAGCCGAAGGTGCGGGCACCGTAGCCGTGGCTGCCATCGGCCGGCCAGTTCGGCGATTGCGCGGCGAGAGAGGCCGCCACCGCTTCGTGGTCGGTGATGGACAGGCCCTGCTGATCGATCGCGGCGAGGCCGGCCTGATGAGAGAGCAGGTGCGCGAGTGTGATCGTGTCCTTGCCGGCGGCAGCGAATTCCGGCCAGAGCTTTGTGACGGCGGTGTTGAGAGGAATGCGATGTTCTTGCAAGACATGCAGGGTGCAGGCTGCGGCAACGCCCTTGCTCGCCGACCAGATCAGACAGGGCGTCGAAGCGGTCCACGACCGTCCCTCTGCCGCCTCGCCACCGTGCAGCGAGAGCAGAGGCTGTCCATTCCGCCAGACGGCGAGCGACGCTCCCCCGGCAAACACGCCAGCGGGCGTCTGCCCCGCGATGGCCGCAAAGACCTGCTCGAGGCGGTCGAGGGCTGCGCCCTGTTCAAAGCCGTCATCCGCATGCGGCGCGGTAAAGCCTAGCGGCACGCCTGGTTCCATGGCATCTTGGCGATAAGCATGGCCATGCCGCAGGTATCCGTGACACCCGCAAACACGAGGCCGCACCCAATGAATCCGGCCAGTCCGATGCCGATCTGTCGCCACATCGGGTCAGGTCCAAACGCGGCGAGAGCGGCTCCGGTGGCCACCAACGCCCCGGCCGCGATGCGGACCTGCCGTTCGAGCGACATCACTTTCCGCCCGCGCACGACCGGCACTCCGGCGGACTCGCAGGCTGCAGTACCGCCCTCGACGCTGATCATGTCCTTCATTCCCGCAGCCATGAGTTTTTCGCAGGCCTTCTGGCTGCGGCCACCCGACTTGCAGACAAAGTAGACCGGCCGATTGCCGGCGAGCGACTCGATCTCTTTCGGGTCGAGTCGGTCAAGCGGAATGTTATGTGCGAAATCGACGTGCACTTCGCCAAACTCGGCGGGCGTACGAACGTCAATGAGTGTCACCTTTTCGCCGCGGCGACGAAGATCGGCAAGCGTCGAGGGAGAGATCGTCGCAACCATGGAATCCTCCTCTGGGAGCGTGGGGAGATGACGGCGTCATCGCTGACAGGCACATGATGAATCAGCCAGTACCAACGTCCCTGCACTATATCGGGACAGTCCGACACGCGAGCAAGACCGATTCCCTATTTTTCCCTTGACCACGCGAAATAGGCCGCCTTGAACCCTCAGTCGCCCTGGCTGTGAACGCAAGGGCTTCACTGCGGCGCTGGAGCCTGTTTCCACACGGTCTTTCCCTCCTTGATCGTCTCATCGACACGAATACCACGAATCGTGGCCGGTGGCACCGTGAGCGGATTCTCGGAGAGGATCACGAGGTCGGCGAGTTTCCCGACCGCGATCGAACCCTTCTTCGCCTCCTCGCCGTAGAGTCTTGCACCGTCGATCGTGACGGCCTCCAGGGCCTCAAGCGGCGTGATCCGCTCGTCGTCCCCGATCGTCTGGCCGGAGCGAGAGGTGCGGTTGACTGCCGTGTGGATCGTGAAGATCTGGTCGAGCGGCGCGACGTTGAAGTCGGTGTGGTTGGCTGGCCGCAGGCCGAGCGAGCGGGCCGACTTCATCGGGCTGATAAAGTCCGCCTGTGCCCTGCCGCGGTTGGCCACGTGGGTGTCACCAAAATAGAAGCAGTGGATCGTGAAGAAGGAGGGCGTGATGTGCCACGCCTTGTACTTCTCCAGTTGATCGCGTCGGATGAACTGCGAGTGGACGCCGACCGTGCCGCGCGGCTTCGTCGGCTCGCCGCCCGAGGCGAAGCGATGGGCCTCGAGCAACGCGTCGATCGCGGCGTCGCCGTTGCAGTGGACGAAAAGTGTGGCCCCGCCGTCGTAGATCTTCTTCACGGAGTCGTTGAGCACGGGCTGCGGAAACGAAAGGTCTCCCCGCCAATCCTTCTGCCCCGCCGGCCCGTCGGTGAGGTAGGGCGTGGTGAAGGCGGCGGTGCGGCCCTGCGGCGAGCCGTCCGTTACGACCTTCACTCCGCCGATGCGGAGACGGTTCCGATACTCAGGCTCGTTCGCGGGCAGCTTGCCGGCGAAGACGGCATCGATTTCCGTGATGAAGGGAAGCATCACCACGTCGAGCTTCAACTCGCCGCGGTCGGCGATTGCGCGGAGCAGGTCCACCTGGTGCTTCATTGTGGCCCCCTCCTGCGCCGTCGTGATGCCCTCGCGCAGGTAGAGTTCCTGTCCGGTCTTGAGGAGTCCGATCGCCTCATCGCCGTCTGGACCAGGCACCTTCGAAAAGATCGGGAGAAAGGCAGTCTCAAAGAGGAGACCGTTCGGCTCGTTGGAGCCTGTCTCGCGGCCGATCACACCGCCCGTCGGCGTGGGCGTAGCGGCGGTGACGCCATACAGTGCAAGGGCTTTCGAGTTGAGCATTGCGCCGTGGCCCGACACGTGCACCAGAATTATGGGGTTGTCCGGGAAGGCGGCGTCGAGTTCCTGTTTCGTGGGTGGCCGCCGTTCCGCCAGCAGTTCGGGGTCGTAGCCGAAGCCCATCACGAACTTCCCCGGCCCCAGCTTTCGCCGCTCCTGCACCCGCTTGAGCGCTGCGATCACGTCTGCCACGTTGTTGCAGGTCCCGGCGGGGGGCGAGGCGCACAACGCCTGCGTCTGCACGTCGATGAGCGAGAAGAAATGGCTGTGGCCGTCCACGAAGCCGGGCACGAGCGTTCTGCCACCGAGGTCGATCACCTCGGTCGCCTCGCCCTTGTGCTTCATCACGTCGGCCTCGCTGCCGACCGCCACGATTCTTCCGTCCGCGATTGCCACCGCCTCGGCGGTCGGCTGGGCGGGGTTCACGGTGACGATCGGGCCACCGCGGATGATGCGGTCGGCCGGCGCGGCCGTCACGATCCGGGTGATGGCAAACAGCATGGCAATCGCCGTGACGGGGGCGGCTTGAAACAAACGACGCATGAGGAGTTCTCATTTGGGGCAGGCGGATGGCGGTACCATAGGTATTTTGTGGCTGAATCACTCTCGCGTAAAGAGTCGCGGAGCGACACCGAGGAGACGAAGTATGACCACCGTCCAGCCTGGCCGGTACCGACACTACAAAGGCAATGAATACACGGTGCTCGGCGTCGCCCGGCACAGCGAGACGCTTGAGGAACTCGTCGTCTACCAGCAGGAATACGGCGATCACGGCCTCTGGGTGCGGCCGGCGGCGATGTTTGCCGAGACCGTCGTGGTGGACGGCGATGCCGTGCCGCGATTCCGGTTGACGGAGTAACAAGTCAACGCAGCCAGTCGCGATCGGCACGGCATGTGCCTATCCCATTGGTTGATTTCCCGATTCGTGCGGGTGTGTTGCGTCCGCACTACGGATTCATCGCTAAAGACTGGCGATGACCTTCCGAATCTCATCCTGGCCCTGTCCCAGCTTCTTTTGCAGGCGGCCCAAGAGTTCGTCTTCCTTGCCCTTGGCATACATCAGATCGTCTTCGGTCAATTGGGCGTATTTCTGCTTGAGCTTGCCCTTCAGCTCGTTCCATTCGCCCTTGAATTTTAGTTCGTTCATGGCTGTCTCCTTTGTGTGTGATGGAATGGAAGGAATCTGCCTTAGAGAGGCGGGGACGTAATTCGCCGCCCCGCCACCAACGCGATCACGAATAGAACCAGAAACACGACGAACAGCAGCCGTGCGATGTCAGTCGCCGCTACTGAAATGCCACCGAAGCCAAACACGCCGGCAATGATGGCCACGATCAAAAACAGAATGGCCCAGCGAAGCATGAGAACACCTCCTTCACCAAAAAAGGATTGAAGGCCTTCCGTAGCCGAGAGACGCGCCATCCAGATGAGCCGGCATTGTTGGGCAGACTCCTCTTCCGACCGTCCTGTTCCCCAGTGGAACTGATGGATGCTACGCAGGAGCTCAGTATCTGGACCTGAATCGGGTGGCTGCGGGCAGGAATGCGTCTCATGACAGGAGACACTATCCGCAGTTCAGGAGCGTCGCCGCCTTGGTAGAGCGGCCGCATAGCCTCGCGATTGGAGATGTCCAATTGCGATGGCCATATCCCTGCCCCGTCCATGTGCCGCTTCAAGTGTCCTGCACTCAACACGCGAGGTGGGCGAAGGAAAGTGCCGATCGCTCAGTCGAGGAGGGCAGAGCGGTATCCTTGTCCTCGTAAGACGCTGTGTTCAAGATCGACCAAGAGGTAATCCCATGAAAATGTGCTCGTGGATGCTGCTCAGTGCAGCGGTTCTTTTTAACGGGAGTGGCTGCACGAAGGCTCCGGTGGAGCACACGGTGCGAAAAGTCACGATCGATGATGTCCGTCGTGACGCGGATACGGCCGTCGACACAGCCACGGCGGCTGTCGTCCAGGCCAAGAAAGACTTCGAGGTCCGTTTCAAGACCAGTCTCGCGGAAATGGAGGCCGAAATTGCAAAGCTCTATGAAAAAGGAGTGGCACTGAAGGACGAGGCGGGCGTTCGATGGAGCGAGAAGATGGCCGAACTGAAGGCGAAGCAGCAGGTGGCCCGCGAGAAGTTGGATGAGATTGGCACATCCACTGGCGAGGCGTGGGTCCGTATGGAGAAGGGGGCTCAGTCAGCGCTGGATGATCTGCGGAAGGCCTTCCAAGAGGCCGCCAAGGAGTTCTAAACAGGACAGGCACCGCAATCTGCGGAACGTGGTTTCTCTAGAAAAGCCCGTCGCTTCGTAGCTTGGCCTCGACGACGTCCGCCATGTCGCGGGCCTGCTCTTCGAGTTCCTGCACGAGTTCCTCGTCGTCAGCGTCGACGGCACGGCGGGCGAGATACAGCAAATACAGGGCTTCGTTGCGCCATGCCTTGAGCCAATCCGGCCGTGTGGAGACCGGGCGGTAGATCATCCGCTCCAGCCTGTCGAACTCGTCGCCTGTGAAACTCATAGGGGGTGAAAAGGGGACGCAGCTCTTTCCCCTACGAGTGCCTTCCAGAACTCCTCCGGGCCAGACACCGAGTTGTGATTGGTCCCGTCGATCACCCGGAGCGTCGCCACGCCGGGCTGAAATGCCTCGACAAGTTTTTTCGTGTCGCTCATTGGCACGATCTCGTCATGCGACGCCGCGAGGATCAGCGTCGGGCAGGTGACGCGGGGTGCATACCGCCACGATTGCCAGGGATCGCGAAGCAGCAGCCGGATTGGGAGAAAGGGGGCGACGCGGCTTGCGATAGCGAGAATGCTCTCGAAGGGCGCGATGAGCACGAGCCGGGAGATCGGGCCATCGGCTGCGAGTTGGATGGCAAGGCTACTGCCAAGGCTGCGGCCGACGGCCATCACATCTGAGTGGCGATCGTGCACCATCTGAAAGAGTACCCGGGCGTCGTTCCGCATGGCCGCCTCGGCCGGTTGGCCGGAGCTACCGCTGTAGCCCCGGTAGTGCAGGGCATAGATGGCGCGGTCGGGAAAAGCGGCTGCCAGTTCTGGCAGCGTGGAAGCGACGTCTTCCGCATTGCCACCGAAGTAGATGAGGGCCTTCGGGCCATCGAGCGGGCGGACGGAAAGCCGTAGGCGTGCACCGGGCACCTCGAGCACGGCCGCCGCGTCGTGGGTTGGCGTCGCTGGCGTGGGCATATAGATGAATGACCGCTGGAAGATCGCGAAGAACAAGCAGATCGACCCATAGACGCAAACGGCAATCGTTAGAATGGTCCAGAGCATGCGCTTCAAGGCCCCTCTGTCTCCGACAAGCGATCGATGAAATAACTTCCCAAGCCACCTACGCCCGGCAGGACATGATTTTAGACTTGGCGATCGTGGTGGTGGTGTCGGTGCTGTACTGGCTGGGTCAACTGCCTGGACAGTGATGCCTGAGCAGGAATAGCCGGACGGCGACACGGCCTTCGGGCGCGGGCAGGCCGCAGGGGTTGCCTGGCCTACCCACTCTCGCGAGGGGTGTCGATGGTGGGAAATTACCCACATCCAGCCGCACGACTGTACCGATAGTATCGATAGCAGGGCGCCCGACCGCGTTTGTCGAAGTCGCCCCCCGTCAGGCACGTGCCCTCTCCGCAGCAGCTTCCATGCGACCAAACTGTGGGGCTCGGGACGTGCAACGACTGCGGCTTGCAGCTGGCAGGCCGATGACTCTCCTGGCCACCGTGCTGTGGTGGTGTCTGGTGAGCCTGACCGTGGCAGACGAGCCGCCGCAGCCCTATGTGGAAGAGCCTACGTACAAAATGGCTCCGCATCTGCTCGGCGCTCCGGATGGCTTTCGCGAACGGCTGGCCGAAGCTGGAGTGACCATCCTCGCCGACAACACGAGTTTCTCTATCGGAAACACCAACGGCGGCTTTGCCCAAGCCTTCGATTACGCCGGGCACGGCGACTATTGCGCGATCGCCGACGGCGGCAAGCTCGGCGTGCATGAGGGGCTGTATCTCAAACTCCGCGCCGAGCATCGCTACGGCGAAACGATCGTCGGGAACGTGGGCTGTTTCATCTCGCCGACGCTGATCGCCGACCTGCCGGTCTACGACAGCGAGCAGGTGTATCTGACCAACGTGCTGCTCACGCAGGAGTTGACCGATGCGTTCTCCGTGTTTGCCGGCAAGATGGACACGCTCGATGGCGATATGAACGCCTTTGCCCATGGACGGGGCAAGACGCAGTTTTCAAACATGGGGTTTATCTTCAACCCGATCGTGAGCGCGACGGTGCCCTACTCCACGTTGGGCGCCGGATTCGTGCTTCATCCCGACGACGGGCCGATGCTCATGGTAACCGTGCTCAACTCGACCGACACGACGGCCACCAGCGGCTTCGACACACTCTTCAACGACGGCATGCTCCTGTCGGCGGCCGTGCGGGTGCCCACGAACTGGTTCGGCCGGCCGGGGCACCAACTCCTGGGTGGCACCTGGAACAGCCGCACCTACACGTCGATTTCCGAGGCCTACATTCCGTACCCGAACGTGGCGACGCCGACGATCCAGGGCTCGTGGTGCCTGTATTGGAACTTCGATCAGTATTTGTTCGTGGATCCGGCTGACGAAAGGCGGGGCTGGGGCCCATTCGGCCGCGCGGGCATCGCGGATCCCAACACGAGCCCGATCGACGCGTTCCTGAGCTTCGGCGTGGGGGGCAACGTGCTTGGCCGAACCCGGCGCGACGATACGTTTGGCATTGGCTGGTACTACGCCTCAACAAGCCCCCAGATCGGTACCCTGATCACGTCGCAGTTTGGCCCGATCGGCAATGGCCAGGGCATCGAGTGCTTCTACAACTACGAGCTCACTCCTGCTGTCCGCATTACTCCGGACCTGCAGTACGTCGTGCCAGCGCTCCGGTCGGCGGAGCCGGCGTTGATCGCCGGCGTGAGGGCGCTTGTCAGTTTCTGATTCGTCCGCCGCATTCCGTTCTGTGCCGGTCCCCGCCTCCCCGTAGTCGAGGCCATGTATAGGATACGGGCTCTGAGTGGCAGCACGACCCGGGAATAGACGAGTTTTCTATTCCCGGCCAAATTTTTTGCGTGATGAAATAAATCTCAGACTTGTGCCGGGTATTTCATCGCGGCATGGAAGGTTGCAGTCATGACACTCCATGTAAAAGAAGGCACCGACTGGAAATCCGTCTACGCTCAGGCCAGGGCGCTCGCGCCAGAAGCCTTTGAGACGGATCGCATCAACAACCTGATTATGGGCGAATGGGCTTCGGTCGGAACACCCTCGACCCATGTGAATCCAGTCGACCAAATGCCGATTGAAGGTCCGCCTAAGATAGACCACCAAACCGCTATCGATGCCGTAGCGGCGGCTGCCCGCCAGCACAAGTCCTGGGGTTTGGTGAATCTCGACGAGCGCAAGGCACGGGTGAGTGCCGGATTGGTGGGTCTTCGCGAAGCTCGCGACACAATCGCACTGTTACTGGTCTGGGAGATTGGCAAACCGTGGAGACTGGCGTGCGCCGATGTCGACCGTTGCATCGACGGAGTGGAATGGTACCTGACCCAAATTGACCGTCAGCTCAAGGGTCGTTCACCACTCAGTGGGCCGATTTCCAATATCGCGTCGTGGAACTACCCGATGAGTGTTCTCGTTCACGCAGAGTTAGTCCAGACGCTCGCCGGAAACGCTGTGATCGCGAAAACACCCTCACAGGGGGGATTTCACTCACTCACCCTTGCCCACGCCATGATGGCTCGGGCGGGCTTGCCCGTGACTCTTGTGAGCGGCGTTGGCGCCGAGTTGAGTGACGCACTGGTCTCTTCGCCCGAGCTGGGTGCCTTCGCCTTTGTTGGTGGAAGGTCGAATGGCCGTGCCACACTCGAACGCCTTGCCGACTTCAACAAGCGTCACATTTTGGAACAAGAAGGTTTGAACGCGTGGGGGGTTTGGGATTTCAGCAAATGGGATTACCTCGCTCCCCTCATTCGCAAAGGCTTCGAGTATGCGAAGCAACGGTGCACCGCCTACCCGCGGTATGTCGTGCAGCGGCGACTTTTCCCGGCGTTTCTCGAGATGTACATGCCTATCGTGAAAGGGCTGAGGTTCGGCCATCCATTGGCGGTAGAGAACGACAATGACGAACTTCCAGACCTCGAGTTCGGCCCAGTGATTCACAAGACCAAAGCGGATCAGCTGCGGGCTCAGTTCAATGAGGCGATCAACACGGGTGGAATTCCTCTCTACAGTGGAAATCTCGACCACGGTCGATTTATACCGGGGCAAGACATTTCAGCGTATGTTGCACCTGCCACAGTTCTCGAACCACCTCGGGCGTGGTCGCTGCACCACTCGGAACCATTCGGTCCAATCGACTCTATTGTTCTGGTCGACACCGAGGCTGAATTCATTGCCGCGATGAACGTGTCAAATGGAAATCTCGTGTCTTCCGTGGCTACCGACGACATGGTTTTCGCGAAGCGGGTTCGCGAAGAAGTATCGGCCTTTAAATTTGGCGTCAACGTAACCAGGTCGCGGGGAGATCGCGACGAGGTGTTTGGAGGGCTTGGCGCATCGTGGCGTGGTGCATTCGTCGGTGGAGACCTACTCGTGGACGCAATCACTGATGGCGAGAGGCCCATCTACGGAAACTTCAAGGGCGGATCTCGATTCCCCGAAGGTCTCGACCTCTAAGGATGTGGCCTGTTCGGTCGCGACAAGCGTTTGGTTTCAGAGTTCCCGGCCGTCGCCGAAGTCGGCCATCCACACCAACCGGGCGCGGTCGAGTTTGCCCTGAGCTGTGAGTGGCCAGCGGTCGACGCGAAAAAAGCTGACAGGCACCGAAAGCGGTTCCAGGCGGGCGGCGGTCCAGTCGGCCAAGGCCTCCGCGCCGGGATCGACGGCGCGTGGGCGGAGTTCGTAGAACGCCACGGGCACTTGGCCCTCGCGTTCATCCGAAGCCCCCACCACCGCGGCGGCCGCCACGCCGGGATGCGCGAGGATCGCGTCCTGCACCATCGCCGGGGCAACCTTGAACCCCCCGCGCGAGATCATGTCCTTCTGCCTGCCCGCGAACCAGAGGAAGCCATCTTCGTCGGTCGAGGCCAGGTCCTCGGTGTCGAGCCAGCCCGACCTGAGCATCCGATGCGTGGCCAGCGTGTCATTCCAGTAGCCGACCATCATGTCGGGGGTGCGCACGAGAACCCGTCCCACCTCGCCCGGAGCCGTGTCCGCGCCGCTCTCGGTCACCACCCGCACCGCGACGCCCATCATCGCCTGCCCGATCGACCCCGGCTTGGAAGGGCCGTGCGGCGGGCTGATGCAATAAAAGCCCGTCTCCGTCATGCCGCAGATTTCGAGCAACGGCTTGCGCACCACATCCGCCATCAGCGCATGGACTGCAGCCGGGCATGTGTCGCCACCCACGATCCAGTATCGCAGTCGGCTGAAATCGGCCGCCCGCGCCGAGGCGTGCTCGAGAAGGTCGCGTGTCAGGCTGGGGGGCATGAGCAGATAAGTCGGCCGCGAGACCGCGTGGGCCTGCCAAAAAGCCCCCGCGTCATGCCGCTCCAAAAGCGTGATGCTTCCCCCGACACAGAGCATCGGCATCAATTGGCTGAGCATGAACACCGGCCGGCCGATGCTCACGCACGCCAGCGTGGCATCGTCGGCCGTAAGCGTCAGTTCGTCGATGAACAGCCGCACGCGGTGAGTCATGCGATCCTGGGTGTGGGCCACACCCTTGGGCCGCGACGTGGTTCCTGATGTGTAGACCAACAGCCCGATCGGATCCGACGCCAGTCCCCGGGACGTGGCGGGCATCGCGGCGGGGCCGGCGAGCAGTTGCCCAAACGGCACAGCGCCCGCCGGCGGCTCGTCCGGGACGTCTCCGCAGAGCACAACAGCGTCGAGTTGATCACGGGCCTCTGCTGTCACGGCACCGAGTAATTCTGGCGACGTGACGAGCATGCGGGCGCTGCTGTGTCTGAGGATGTATTCCAACTGCGGCGGGGCGAACGTGGGAGATAGCGGCACGGCGATGAGGCCGGCCTTCGCGGCGGCCAGGATCGAGATCGCCAGTTCCATGCCGTTGGGCAGCAGGAAGGCCACGCGATCATGGCTGGTCAGTCCCAGCGACACGAAGCCGTGGGCGACCCGCGCGACGCGATCGGCGAGATCGGCATACGAAAGCGACCCGGCGGATGTGTGGATCGCGACGGCGTGCGGCGATCTCGCTGCCGCATCGTCGAGCATGGCAGCCAACGTCATGGGTGGTCCTGTTTCGCGTGCGAAGACAATATTTTTACCAGAGCCCGCGATGGTGTTGAGGGCGATGTGCGGGAACTGCTAGTCTCCCTTCGGCCGGCAGGGCGAAGATACCGCAGATTCCCGCGGCGCATCTGCGGTGAAAGCGAGCAGCACTGTGGCCCCAATCCCCGCAGCCGAGCCAGCCTTCCCGAAAGGAAGTGGCGTGGACCGCGCGGGGCTGATCTTGTTCACGCTCGCGGCGATGCAGTTCATCAGCACCGTCGATTTCATGATCGTGATGCCCCTGGGACCGCTCTTGTTCAACACTCTGGGCATCGACACCGTGCAGTTCAGCTGGGTCGTCTCGGCCTACACGTTCGCGGCCGGGTGCGCGGGCTTTGCGGCTGCGGCGGTGCTCGACCGCGTGGGACGTAGGTCGGCCTACATTGCGCTTTCAGCCGGCCTTCTACTGGGCACCGTGGCCTGCGGCTTGGCGACGAATTACCAGCTGCTGGTTGCGGCCCGGTGCCTGACGGGCGCGTTTGGCGGAGTGTTGGGCGGTTTGTCGTACGCCATCGTGGCGGACGTGTTTCCCGAGGAGCGGCGCGGCCGGGCGACCGGCTTGCTGATGTCTTCGTTCGCTGTGGCGTCGGTGGTGGGCGTGCCCATTGGCATCGCGCTGGGCAACCGCTACGGCTGGGGAGTGCCGTTCCTCGTGCTGGCGGCGCTGGGGCTGCCGCTGTTGGGCATGGCCGCGTGGACGATGCCGCCGCTGACCGGCCACCTAGGCGGGCCGCGACGACGTCCCCTGGCCCAGTTGCTGGACACGCTCACGTATCCCTCCCATCGGCCTGCCTTGGCCCTCACCGCCGTCCTGATGTTCGGTGCATTCTCCGTGATTCCGTATATCAGCGCCTCCTACGTGAGCAACGCGGGTGTCATGGAGGCCCAGTTGCCCGTCGTCTACGTGGCCGGGGGCTTGCTCATGTTCGTGAGCACGCCGCTCGCGGGCCGGCTCATCGATCGCTATGGTGCCCTGCCCGTGTTTCGTTGCGTGGTGGTGCTGGCGGCTGTGATGACGCTCGTGGTCACTCACCTGCCGTCTGTGGGGCTTGCCGTGGCGGCCCTGGTGGCAGCGCTGATGATGGCGAGCAACGCGGGGCGGCTGGTGTCCTCCGTATCACTGATCACGGCCAGCATCGAGCCCCGACGGCGCGGCGGCTTCATGTCGGTCAATTCGTCGGTGCAGCACATCGCCAGCGGCCTCGGCACCGTATGTGGTGGGCTGATCTTGGAGGGAGGGGGCGGTGAACCGCTGCGTCATTTTGGAACGGTCGGCATCCTCGCCATCGCGGTGACGCTCACGAGCCTCTGGTTCGCCGGCCGCGTACGGCCTTGCAGGGTGTGATCCCCGGCCGGCGTCATGGAATGGTAGTGTCGCCCGAGAAAAATGTCGGTTCTGGAAAGTCACTTCCCTGAATCCGACCCTGTTTCAAGGCAGTCCGTCGCCCTTGGCGGAAATCGCTGAACAGAAAGACCGGGATGGCTGGCGAGGAGGTCGATTCATCCACGGAACCGGAGCCTGGTGGCTCGGCCGCTCGTCGCAGCGCTCGTGGTCGAGTGATGGCTCCGGACATTGTCTTCACGAGGTGGCCCCAGTAACCGGTCCGAGGTACGCTTGAGGCACGGATAGCATGACCAAGCCAGCGTGGGCACCGACGGTCGAGCGGCTGAATGACGCCGTGAATCGACTGGTGGCGGTAGCTCAGCCGCTTAAGGTCATCCTGTTTGGCTCCCATGCCCGTGGTGAAGCCGATGACCACAGCGACGTCGATCTCTTGATCATCGAGCCGACCGTGTCTAACCGGTACGAAGAAATGATCCGGCTCAATCGTGCCTTAAAGGGCATGCTCATGCCGGTCGACCTGCTTGTCATCAGCGAGCAGGAGTTCGAGGCTCGATCGCGGATACCGGGCACTGTGGAGCATGCGGCCCGCAAGGAAGGCCGGGTGCTGTATGCCGCTGCCTGACCGGCCCGATGTTCTGCTCCACAAAGCTCGTCAGGACGAACTAGTCGTGGAGCGTCTGTTGGGAGATCGTGACGTCGACGACGATACGCTTGGATTTCATGCACAGCATGCTGCAGAAAAACTGTTGAAGGTAGTGCTGACTTCGCGGAACGTTGATTATCCCCGGACCCACAATCTCGGCGTCCTCATTGAGTTGCTTGCCCGCAATGGAATTGAATTGCCGGCCGAGCTTGCAGATATCGATCGGCTTACGCCGTTTGGCACCGTATTTCGATACGACGAAGTTTCACCTGAAGCAGGTCGTGACCGTGCCCTATGGCTCGCTTGGGTGCGGGCTCTCCGTGAGTTCGCTCAATCTTTGATTCGTTGAACGTGTTCACGAAAAGCGGGGTTTCCCGAACGGGAAACACGATTATTCTCGGGTGCCCATGCCTCTGTTTTCTCAGGGGATTTCGAAGCATTCGGCCCCAGATCCTCTCGCCGGAGGTGGTGCCGTTTAAGGGGGGCAGGTCATCAGTTCGTCATGCTCGTCGAGTTCGGATCCTACCGTGTTGAATCACGGTAAACGCTCCGGGGAGTTCTGCTTCGTGCTCTCGGACGGCACGGGCGACGTTAGGCCCTTTTTCTCATTGGAAATGCCATCGACGCGAACGAGCACAACGCCGCGGTGGTAAAGTCGCTGTCGATAGACGAGTTCGCCAAAATCCTTGTCTTCGGTGATCAAGATCCGTGCGTTCTGCACGGCTGCTTCAAGGATGACGTCGTCGCTAGCTCCTTGAAGCTCCTCAGCCATCCACCGGACATCATGGCCGTTGCCACGGATGGAACCAACGATCGTTCCGTCCACGCCCTCGTCGGCGAGGAATCTCATGCCGACTCCCGATCGCCGACGGAGTGAACTGTCTCGTGCCCCATGGCTTCAGCTGCATACTCACGCGCGGCCAGAACAGCTTCACGGGTGAGCCTTGGATGCGACTCGAGAATCTGCTCGACAGATTCGCCGCAGGAGAGTTTTCGCAGAATCATTTCCACAGTGATGCGAGTTCCCCGAACGATCGGCTTTCCGAGCATCAGATCAGGATCAGACTGGATCAGTTGGTTTGTCATGTGGCAGTCGACTCTGGAGAATTTGGGTGAGAATACATCTGTGCACGTCTACGTCAGGTGTCTTGGATTGTCGGTACGAAATCGAGAACCGCCTCAACCTGCTTTCTTGTGACCCCCGGAAACCACTCAACGAACTCTTCAACGGCGGCGTTGTCCTCAAGGTTCTCGAAGAGTGCCCGAACAGGCACTCGCGTTTTGGCGAAGACCCAAGCGCCGCTGACCTTGGCTGGGTCCCGTTCGACTGCAGTGCACTGGTCCCACAAGTTCATGGATCGCCTCTGACGAGACTTCACCTGCTTTAACTAACCTACGGGCGTTCATCCTCTGATGCAATCGTGACGATCCGCATGTTGACTCCCCGGCAGGGATCGAACAAACGCGGTGTTGCTCGGGAAAAACCTGAAAAGGGCAAACCACCCGGCGCAAAATCCGGCACCAGGAAGACCAAACGTTCCAACGGCCGGAAGGGAGGTGCACGATGATGCGCCTCCGCCAACCCATCCAGATGGCATTCGGTCGGCCGACCAAGGCTTTGATCCAGGCCCGCTACTCCACCGAAGAACAGCGGCAGACGAGCACTGAGGACCAGATCGCCAACTGCCGGCGATTCCTGGCCGACAATCTGCCCCGTGACGTCGAACTCGACCAGTTGGTCATCGAGGTCATCCGAGAGCCGGAGGTCAGCGGCGAATTGCTGAACCGTCCCGGCATCAACGAGGTGTGGGAAGGCATCGAGTCCAAGCGTTGGGACCTGATCGTCAGCGAGGAGTCGAGCCGCCTCTATCGGCACATGACCTTCGCCCACCAGTTGTTCAATACGGCCGTGGATGCCGGGATTCGGATTCTGTGCCCGACGGACTACATCGATACGACAGACGAAGACTGGCCTGAGCGGCTGAGCTCGTCACAGTCTCAGCACAGTCGGGCTAACTACTACAACCGCAGCCGGATCAAGCGGGCCCATCAGGGCCTCTGGGAGCGAGGCGCAGCACTTGGGCCGCTCAAGGTGGGCTATCGCCGGAGACCCAGCAAGCCGGCGACCGCATCGGCACCGGCGGAGGGGCCGTATTTCGATGAGGTAGACGAGGAGACCGCGGCGGTCGTCCGCGAAGTCTTCGACCGCGTGGCTGGCGGCGAGCCGCCCTGGGCTGTCGCGGAGTGGCTCACGTCGATCAAGTTTTCCAAGGGGTCCCACGGCCAGAAGCCCGAATGGTATGCACGCAACGTGATTGAGCTCATCCATAGGCTCGATTACCGGGGCGAGCAGACGTTTCGTAAGAAAATCAGCAAGCAGCAGCTGACGACCGGCCGCTCGAAGTTGGTGCGGAACAGTGCCGATGCGGTGCTGACCCGACAGGTTCCCCATCTGCGGATCGTGAGCGACCACGTCTGGTACGAGGCAAATGCCGCCATCGATCGGCGTCGCTCTCGGCTTGCGGTGCCTTCCGGCGCTGACCACCCGCTCACGGGCAAGGCGAGGGACTCCCGCGGCTTGCTCGCCACGATCTTCGTATGCGGCATCTGCGGCGGTCCCATGCACGGTGAGGGGCGGAACGAGGGTGGCTACCGGTGCGCTCGTGCAAAAAACTACGAGTGTTGGAACCGCACCACGTGCGTTCGCGCACAGGTCCAGGAAGCTGTTCTGAATGCTGTGGTGCGGGCAGTGATGTCGCTGGCCGACTGCCGCGAGCAGTTGGTGGCTCGGGTCCTCGAGATGCACGCCAGCGGTGGCGACCTCGCCGCATCACAGCGGGCACTGCAGTCCGAAGAGTCCAAGCTCAGTGGCAGTATTGCCAACCTCTGCCTTGCGATCGAGAAAGGCGGAGACGGAATGGAGTCTCTTGTGGAGCGATTGGTGACCCGTGAACGCGACCTCAAGGTGGTGCGTTCCCGTCTTGCCGAGCTGGCGTCCCGGACACAGGACAGAAAACCGCCACCTACGGCCGACGACGTCCTGCGTCATCTGGAGTCTCTTCAGGCCGGGCTGGTTGCCGGGGATCGTCGTGCCGGCGTCATCCTCAGGCAACTCCTGGGCGGACCGATTCGAGCCATCCCGCACCAGCAGTTTGGTTCCAACAAGGTCGTGCTGCGGGCCGAATTCGATCTCGTCCTGGCACAGTCGCTGCCAGCGGTTGTCGCCGAGTCGATTGCCAGTGATCCCGACACGGCCCTGTCTGAACCGCTGCTTGTCAGGCAGCAGATCCTGGTCGACTTGTTTACGCCATCCGCACTCCCGCTCCACGCGGTCGAGGCCCATGAGTTGGCAGAGACAGGTCTGTCGCTCGTGAAGGTGGGCGCGGCGATTGGAATGTCGAAGCGGCAGGCTCATCTCTGCAGCCAGTTGGGGGCAAAGATGGCGGCCGCGGGCGTGAAGGATCCGTTCGTCCGCCTCACCGAGCGGCCGGAAAAGGTTTCCCGTTGGAACCGCGTGCGCGGTCGTCGCGCCACCGACAAGGATCATCGCCGGGCTTCGTAGCCCCGGCTTCTGTCATCCGAAAAGTTTTCGATCGCGGCCGTGGCGGCCTTTACCGCCACGGCCGCTTTATTTCGTTTCTACCCGTACTACTCCTTTCCAGAGGTTTCTATGCGCATCGTGACCTACCACGGTCGACCCGTGTCCCGTATCCACCACCTGCCGAGCGGGTGGCTTCGCGTGAAGCTCTACGAACGATTTCCTGACGGCCGTCCGCGGTATCTGCGGATCTCATCCGAGCAGTGGGCCCGCGGTCGCCGTAACGAGTATTTCGACGACAGCGTTTCCCGGAGCCAGGTCTGCCGGAAGATCGCCGCCGACTATGTTCGGAGCGTGCGGCAACGCTGAGCCGCAAAGCCGTCCCCACCCGGGGGCGGCTTTTTTTAGCTATCAGTGGGTGCGGCCAACTGCCGCGAGGGGCACGCGGAGCCCCGGAACGGTGAAGCAGGAATAAGGGCGGCTCCCGGACGGGAGGCGCGCTTATTCCCGCTTTACGGAACCGCTGCTTTTCGCGGCATTTGCGCTGTTTTCGGAAGAAAACGCCTGCCGGATTGCGGCCGCGTCCATGCCTTCGACGTCCACAACCTTCGCGGGCGCCCCGTGGCCGCTCACTATGGCGATGCTTGAGGCGTCGATTCCGAGGCGGTCTGCCAGCAGGGCGATGACGGCCTCGTTGGCCCGGCCCTTCTCGGGCGGCGACTTCACCTTCACTTTCAGCGAGTCACCCAGCCAGCCGACGATCTCGTCCCGCGACGACCCCGGCACGACCTTCAGGCTCAAGCGTCCCATGCGGCAGTCCCTTTCGGTCAGAAGCTTCCCGAGTACCGTGAAAATGGTGTGCCGCTCAGCTTCCGGTCCAAATACTCAAACGGTCGGCCGGTCTGCCGCCATGATGATGGGCCAAAGTCTCTCACGTATCGTGCGGATCACTGCAGTGAAGTCGTCTGGCTCGTTCACCAGTTGCATCCGCGTGAGGAATCCACGCCACAGGCGCTTGGCCGTCGGGTCGCTGCCGAATTCATCCGACAGCCCGGGCGGAACTTCCCGTGGCAGCGGCGTTCCGCGACAAGCGAAGGTATGGGCGACTGCACGGGTCAGGAGTTGGTCGTCGTACGGATAGTGCCGGAAGATCACGAGCAGATCGTAGAAGTCCTTCATACGGCTGTTGATCATGCCGAGTTTCACTGCAGCCTGGAGTTTCTCGGCGACAACCGTCTCTACGGGGTACATCCGCAGCCGCGGGGCCGCCATATCCATGAGCACCGGATACACGCGGTCTTCGGCCGCTGGCGTGATCACGTCCCCGAATCCAATATCCACTTGCAATGGAATCAATGCGTTGTCCAGCGTGGCTGTGAACGTGATGCGGAATCCGCCATAGTCTTCGTTCTCACGGATCTCTTCGGCGCGGACGGAGTCGGGGATGAACGCGATCCCATCGTCTTCGACGGCAGTCGTGAGAATCTGACGGATTATTGCGGCGACCGCGGTGGGCGTGGGCTCTCCAAACGCCAGTAGGTCGACGTCTTTCGTGGGACGATGGAGGCTGCCTGACCAGACTCGAAAGAGCATTGCGCCCTTGAGCACGAAGCGGTCCGCGGCTGGTGAGCAGGACAGGCGGTAGAGAAATCGCTCGATTGCAAATTGGGTGAGCAGGGCGATGAAATCCTCACCAGTTTTCTCACGGAGATTGAGAAGCCGCTGTCGGACCGACGCCCCGATGTTGCTGACGGGCTTTTTGGTCATGCGAGCACCTCGAGGTAGGGACGTATGACGCTGGCAATCCTATCGGCTTTGGCCATCTCGAAGATGTCGGCAGGGGTTGCTTTTCGCTTTCGGAGGCAATCGCGGAGCGCTTCGATTGCAACATCGGTGCCGACGGTATTGCGATAGCGAAAGCAGTCGGCGACGGTCTTCGCTGGAGTTGTCATCTGCACGATCACTCCCTCGATTGTGTGCTTTTGAACGCCAGCAATGAGCGACTGGCCGGATGCGCGGACGATGCGCACGGCAGGTGTGGAGATAGTCGGACGGTGGGACGATTTGTGGATCATGATCCAGACCGCATGGGGCACTTGCATCGTCAGGCCGTGGTATTCGAGGGCCGACACAAGGCAAACAATCGCCTTCGGGACTCGGGCGACAACGGCGGCGATGTCCGTGTGGCGGGTGGTCGCGTGGTCGGGCGCAACGTAGACGCCGCGAGTTCGGCGAACGACTTGGCCGCGGTCCACCGCCCGCTTGAGGACGACACGCGACACACCAAGCGTTTCAAGGTCGCTTGTTCGTACGAACCCGTGCCGCTGCAGGTGTCGAAGCAGTCGCTCGATGTGGCTGTTGGCGGCCATAACCGATTCGGAGGGGGTTACGAAACCTATGCCGGAATAGTTTCTGGAAGAGGTTTTGTAACATCCTAGTCCCGGTCAGGACCGACTGTCCACTTGCGTCGAAATCGGGCAACAGGTCGCACCGTCAGGTTGGCTACCCGGCAGTGATGATTGAATCGCAGTTTCGGCCGTGAAACCTATGGGCTTTGGAAAGTCGCTTCCCTCAATCCGACCCTGTTTCAGGGCAGGCCGTCGCCCTTGGCGGACAACCGCTGAAAAGAAAGACCTGGATGGCTGGCGAGGAGGTCGATTCGTCCACGGAACCGAAAAGCCCGCGTAGCAGGTCGATGTGTCCGATCCGGTCGAGCGCTATGAGCACAGACGTGTCAACGATGACGCGCATCAGCAATCGCCTTTACGTCGGCAATAAGGTCCTCGGCTGTCTGCTGGAACACGCTGACTCCATGCTGGCCGCACAGCCGGCATCAAGAAGTCTTTCACGCGAGGGACGCGAGAGCGGCGGGAAGCGTCGCAGGGGGGCGTAGTCGGAGGGGAATTGATTGGAGCATTTAGGAGGAGCGGGGCCCTCTGGTCGTCATGCTGCCGCTGGCGGTCCAATACGATGCGGCGATCGCCCGCGGCGAGTCAGAAATGGATTCGTCCGCCGCATTTCGGCATTTGCCGGTCCGAGGTAGCCTTAAAGCATGGACTGCATGACCAAGCCAGCGTGGGCACCGACGGCCGAGCGGCTGAATGAAGCCGTGAATCGGCTGGTGGCGGCAGCTCAGCCGCTGAAGGTCATCCTGTTTGGCTCCCACGCCCGTGGTGACGCCGACGACCATAGCGACGTCGATCTACTGGTTATCGAGGTGACCGTGTCAGACCGCTATGAGGAGATGGTCCGGCTCAACCGTGTTCTGAAGGGGCTTCTTATGCCGGTGGATCTGCTGGTGGTCAGTGAACAGGAGTTTGAGCAGCGCTCGGCGACACCCGGGACGGTGGAACATGCTGCCCGCCGTGAGGGTCAGGTGCTGTATGCCGCCTGATCGGCACGACGGCACCGGTGGCGGCCCGGCTTGGAAAAGTCCTCGGCTGGTGACGGTTCTGGAGACCTACGGCGGACGTTTGGCCATCGAGGCGACCATGGAGCCGCCTGTCACTAAAGGCGGCTAATCGGGGGGCGGAAAGTGCCGGCGAGCGGGGGGAACGGCCCCTCTCAATCAACGGCTGAAAAAGTCTCGAAAACTGCCCCCGAAACCGTGCTTTACGGGCGTTTCAAGCATTTTGACCAATTATTTGACACGGTTTGGGCCGGATGTAAAAACAGAGCGATTATTCCGGCAACGCCTTCCATCGCATCCCAAGCGCCACGATCATGATTCGCAACTCGAAAACAGTCGTTGAAATACAGGAGCCGCTCTCCATGAAGTCTCTCGCTCGTTCGCAATCCGCCCGTCGCCGAGCCGCCGCAACTGCCGCCTTCGCGAGTGTCGGCGCTGGCATTCTCGGCACCCATTCTGCCGAGGCGGCGATCGTGACAATCGATATCGGCCCGTCAGGGTTCAATATCGAGGGAGTCAACGCGGGAGGACAAAATAATTCCAGTATTTCCAATTTCCCAATGAGCGGAGGCGGAACGCTCGGGATTCGTTATGGGGTCCGCGGCGGGTCAAATTTGTATTTTGCTACCAATGGAACCAACGCCAGCCCATCTAACTTTTCTGGCGGTGTATCGATTGGGAGCAGCTTCACTGGCACTTGGGCTACCAACTTTTCGCCAACATCTTATTTTAAATATTACGGCGACATTTCGCCCAATTTTGGAGCCAACAGCTACTTAGGTTTCAGGACGGCTCAGGGTAACTACGGCTGGATGGAGGCGACCTGGGACGGGACCGATTTTCAGTTCTATTCGGCGGCGTATGAGGATGTTGTCGGCGCAGCGATCGTGGCCGGCGACACTGGTTCGGTCGCCGTCCCCGAGATCGATCCGAATGGACTCGCCAGCGCCCTGTCGCTTGTGATGGGATCGGCGGCGATGCTCGAGCAACGTCGGCGGAAGCGGGCGGCGGTGGCCGCAGCCGCCGTGACGGCCTGATCCGATGGGCGATCGTCGCCAGCGGCTTTTGCTCGTCGGCTGGGATTCGGCCGACTGGAAGATCATACATCCGCTCCTCGATGCCGGTGAGCTTCCGGGCCTGGCCCGGCTCGTCGAGACAGGCACCAGCGGCAACCTGACCACGCTCGAGCCGCAACTCTCCCCGATGCTCTGGACGAGCATCGCCCCGGGGAAGATGGCCTATCACCACGGCGTGCCGGGATTCACGGAAGTGGACCCCGGCACGGGCGCCGTCGTGCCCGTCTCCGCTGCGACACGGAAGTGCCGCACGCTTTGGGAGATTCTCGGAGAACGCGGCCTGCGGAGCCATGTCGTCAGCTGGTTTGCCACCCATGGCGAGGAGAACCATCCCGGCTGCGTCGTCTCGAACATGTTCTGCCATGTGCAGAACACGCAGCCGGGGCAGGATCCGGCCGAATGGCCGTCGCCACCGCCGGGAACCTATTGGCCGGCGGACCTGGCCGCGGTGATGAACGATCTGCGGGTCAGCCCGCACGACATCGATCCCGATGATCTGATGCGGCTCTTCGTGCCGGAAGCCCACACAATCGATCAAACGAAAGACCGCAGGCTCTGGGCGCTTGCCGAGAAGATTGCGGAGGCCTGCTCCGTCCACAATGCGGCCACGCATCTCCTAGAAACCGAGCCTGACTGGGATTTCATGGCGGTCTACTACCGCACGGTCGACGAAATCAGCCACATGTTCATGCCCTACCATCCGCCGCGGATGGAGGGGATCCCCGAGGCCGACTTCGAGCTTTATAAGCAGGTCGTCGCCGGGATCTACAGGCTCCACGATCTGTTCCTCTGCCGGCTCATGCAGCTCGCCGGCCCCGAGACGGCGATCGTCCTCGTCTCCGACCACGGTTTTCATAGCGACCACTTGCGGCCAAAGTTCACGCCCCGCGTGCCGGCCGGGATCACCGTCTGGCACCGGCCGCAGGGGGTGTTCATCGCCAGCGGCCCGGGGTTCAAGCGCGACGAGCTCGTGTACGGCGGCCGGCTCCTCGACGTCGCCCCGACGATCCTCCACTGGTTCGGCCTGCCGGTCGGCGCCGACATGGAGGGCCGTGTGCTCGAAGAGGTTTTTGATGCGCCGAGGCGGCCGGTCGAGACTGTGCCCACGTGGGAGACGGGCGTTGGCCCCCGCCAAGAACGAAAAACCCTCGGGCCGGGTGCTGACAAGGCGCTCCTCGAGCAGTTTGTGGCGCTCGGCTACATCGACGAGATCCCCGACGATCCCGGTCAGGCGGCCGCCGCGACCAACCGTGAGAACGACTGGAACATCGCCCGGGCCTGCATGTATGGGACTCGCTATGCCGAAGCGCTGCCGCTTCTGGAAAACTGTTTTCATGCGGCCCCGTTCCGCACCGACTATGCCCAGGTGCTCGCCACCTG
>CANHCU010000064.1 GCA_947459185.1 Planctomycetaceae bacterium
CCAGGCGGCAGGGCGATCCATCGGCAAGCTTGCACGGCATCGAAATCGCTGCCCGGCGACGAGACTGTTCCGAAGCCATCACCCCCCCTTTTTTCGGAAGAATACCAGCATCCGGCCGACCCGCCGGTCGGACAAACACCCTCTCTTTGTTCCTTGACTCCGAACACCAAACCTTAGCAAATATTTTTCAGGTCGACCTCCCGTACCGGACGGCCTGGGCACGGGGTTGCTGCCGCCACTGCTAAGGAATGCATTCGCTCGGTCAAGAACTCCGGTATGTCGCGGAGCGGCGGCGCCGGCCTTCTCCGGCCCACGTGTTGACCTGCTTTCTGCGAAGAAACAGCGTAAAAACAGCATGCTTCGAAACCAAGTGCCGGGGAATGCGTGCTCCCTTGTCCGTCGTGGTCAAGCGGCGCGCGGCGTGGAAATCGTCTGCACGGCCGGCTTGGTCCATCTCATAGGCTTCCTCGCGGCCTGCGGGAGCCTGCTTCAAGCCGAGGAACTTGCCGCCCGTTCCACGGCCTCTGTGCCGGTAAAACACGCGGCATTTATCGCCGACAACTGCATCAAGTGCCACGGCTCGGGGGCCGAGGAGGGCATCCCGCGGCTCGACACGATTCCCCATGCACTGACGACCTTGGAGGCGGCAGAGCGGTGGCAGCGTGTGCTCGCCGTCCTCAACTCCGGGGAGATGCCGCCATCTGACGCGCCGCAGCCGTCGGCGGTTGCGAAGACGGAATTCCTCGCCGACCTCTCGGCAGCGATGGTGCAGGCCCGCAAGGCACTGGGCGATCAGGGCCGCGTCGGCGTGCTCCGCCGACTCAACCGCCGCGAGTACGTGAACACGATCCAGGATCTCCTGAGCGTCGAACCGGTCGTGGAGGGGTTGCCGTCGGATGCGGGCGTCGGCACCTTCGACACTGCCGGCAGCGGCCTGACGATGTCGAGCGATCAACTCGAGCAGTATCTGGCCGTGGGCCGCGATTCCATCCGCACGGCGTTTGCGCGGCTGCGAACCATCGCCGCGCCACCCGAACGCAAGATCGTGCGGCGCGAGGCGGAGGTGGAGTACCACAAAACGCTCGGGAGATACGTGCAGGATGTCAATCCCAAGCTCGCCCGAATCAGGATGTGGGAGGAGAAGGGCAAGAATCCAGACGCGCTACCGGACAACTATGAAAACGTCGCCAGCCTGGAGTGGTTCAAGAACGGGATGTTGCGCGATCTCGGCTACATCACGACGTGCCTCACCCTTCCCCGGGCGATCGAGGGCTCATATCTCATCCCTTGCTACTATCTGCAGCATTATCCATTTCGGCACAGTGAGCCGATGCCGATCCCGAAGGACGCCGCTCCCGGCGAATATCGCCTCCGGGCGAGCATCGGCACCTCAGACGATCCGCTGAAGTCGCGGCGATTTGTCGAACTCTGCTCGCTCGAGGGCGGTAGCAACGAGCGGGATACGTCGCTCGACGTGCGCGAGGTGACGAACCATTTCCGAAGCCCGGCGACGATCGAATTCACCGTCAACGTCACGCCAAACTCCGAGCGTCACTTCGTCCTGCGGGAAAAGCGGCACTCACTCAACGACTACCTGCTCGAGCGGTACCGCCGCGAACTTACCGACGGCGATGGCCTAGGCACCCTTCCCACAATCTGGATCGACTGGTTGGAATGGGAAGGGCCGATTCCGCCGGCCTCGCCGCCACCGGCTCTCGATGGCATGATGGCCGCGGCGTCGACGGTGCGCGACGACGAAACAGTTGCCCGCGACGTGCTCACGCGATTTGCAACGCGGGCGTTTCGCGGCGTGCCGCCCACGCCCGACTTCATGGCGCGACTGATGGACGTGCGTCGCCGGGCGCTGCCCAAGGCGACAGACGGCCTCGAATCACTCGTCGAGCCGATGGCGGTGATCCTGGCCGCCCCAGGCTTTCTTTATCTCGACGAGCCGGCCCCCGCCGAGAGCGGCACCGATCGCCACCTCACCGCCGCTGAACGGGCCGCGCGACTAGCGTATTTCCTCTGGGCAGGGCCGCCCGACGACGCGTTGCTGGCGGCGGCGGAGGCCAGTGTCGCCGATCCGCAGAAGCTCGTGGCCGAGGTCGACCGGTTGGTGCTCGATCCGCGGGCAAAGCGGTTCACTGAAGGTTTCGCCGGGCAGTGGCTTCGCACCGAGCGTCTCGACCTGTTTCAGTTCGACAGGCGCAACTTCCCCGACTTCGATTCGATGGTCAGGGCGGCGGCCAAGCAGGAGGTCTACGAGACGATCTACCATCTCCTCCGCGAAAATCTCGATGCCCGCAACCTCCTCGACAGCGACTTTGTGGTCGTCAACGATCTCCTGGCCGCATACTACGGGCTCGATGCGGCCGGCCCGCCCATCCGCGGCCACCACTTTCGTCCCGTGGCTCTGCCCGACGATAGTCCGCGCGGCGGCCTCCTTGGGATGGCATGCATCCACGGCATGGGGAGCAATGGCACGGCCACGAGCCCGGTGGAACGGGGAGCCTGGATTCTGCGGTTTCTCCTCAACGATCCCCCGCCCCCTGCCCCCGCCAACGTGCCGCAGCTGTCAAGGCTTGAAGGCAAGAAGCTCACGGCCCGCGAACGGCTCGTCGCGCATCAAGAACAGCCGCAGTGCGCTCAGTGCCACCGCCGCATCGATCCGCTCGGCTTCGGGCTCGAAAATTTTGACGCTGCCGGTCAGTGGCGAGAGGTGGACACGCTTCTGCCCAGCGCCCAGCTCAAGCGAGATCGCAAGGGTGTCATTCAGGCGGAAACCTACCCGATCGACCCCGCCGGAGCCTTCCACGGCGGCCCGGCATTTGCGAATTACTTCGAGCTTCGCAGCCTGATCGCGGCCCGGGGCGACGACTTTCTCCGCGGCCTCGTCGAACACCTCTACGCATATGCAATCGGCCGCCCCATAAGCCTGGGCGACACGGACGCGATCGACGCGATCGTAGCCGCAGCCAAGGAGCGCAACGGCGGCTTGCGCGACATCGTCAAGCTGGTCGTGGCCACCCCGGAATTCCTGAACAAGTAACGGAGGGTTGGTGAATGAAATCTCTTCCTCTTTCGCGGCGCACGCTGCTGCGTTCTGCTGGGTCGACCGTGGCGTTGCCATGGCTTGAAAGCATCTCGGGAGGCGCGACCGCCCGGGCGGCGGCTGCCGCCCCGCCCAAGCGATTCATGTTTCTGGGTTTTGGCTTTGGGGTCACGAACGAAACGTGGTATCCCGACAAGGCTCGTGTCGGTGGCGACTATCCCTTGCCAGCGGGGCTCATGCCGCTCGAGCGGCACCGCGGCAACTTTTCCGTGGTGCAGGGGCTCGGGCATCGCCACGTCATCGACGGGCATTTCGGCAGCACCTTTTGGCTCACCGGCGCGAATCGCTACGGCAAGGCGGGTAGCAGCTTTTCCAACACGATCTCCGCGGATCAGGTGGCCGCGGAGCAGTGGGGCAAGGAGACCCGCTTCGCTTCCCTCCAGCTCGACACGGAAAAGGCCGCTGATCAGGGCCACGGCCCCGGCCTCTCGCTCGCTTGGGACGCCACCGGCCGACCACTGGCCGGCCTCACGACGCCCGTGCTCGCCTACCACAAATTGTTTTCCGCCGAAGACATGACGCTCGAAGAGCGGCAGACTGCCATCGCGAGCGGCCGCAGCGTGCTGGATGCGCTCTCGGCCGACGCCACGCGGCTGCAACGCGGAGTGACAGCGGCCGACGCCCGCAAACTCGACGAGTATTTCGAATCGATCCGCGATATCGAGCGGCGGCTGGCCCGCGACGAGCGCTGGATCTCCGTGCCGAAGCCGCGGCCCGAGGGAATCGTGGAGCCGCAGCCGGGCCTCGCTGGCGAGCCCGAGATCAAGCTCATGTACGACCTCGCCGTGGCCGCCTTTGCGACCGACCTGACGCGGGTGATTACCTACCGCCAGCCGGTTGTCTCGCTGCTGAAAAGCCTGGGCATCGCGGTGGCTGCTCATGACATGAGCCACTACGGCCCCGGCCCGCGGCAGCAGGCCTCGGAAGCCCGCGATCTCGCCCAGAGCCGTCTGCTCGCCGGCTTGCTCGACCGGCTCGGCGAGGTGAAAGAAGCGGATGGCTCGAGTCTTCTGGATCACACCACGGTGGTCTACGGCAGCAACATCCGCACCATCCACTACCTCGACAACTGCCCTACGCTGGTCGCAGGCGGCGGGTCTGGGATCAAGCTCGGCGAGCATGTCGTGATGCCCGACAAGACGCCGCTCTCAAACCTCTGGCTCACGCTCCTGCAGGGCTCGGGTGTGAAGGTCGACAAGCACGGCGACAGTACAGGGCCGCTCGACGGACTGCGGGCGTGATCGCTGCGGATCATCGCGGATCATCGCCAGACGTCCCTTCGCTTGCGGCTCTTGGAGAGGAAATCCACAAAACAACAGGAGCGGCAATGCCAGCAATGTGGATGTTGGCGATGGCGTGCGCGCTGGCAGCGGCGATCCCTAGGGAAACATGGGCCGCGGAGCTGGCGGCGGCACCGGCCAACGCGGCGGGCGTGCGAACGATCCACTCTTTGGCTGGTCCGTGGCGTTGCCGCGACGACCGCGGCAATGTGGGCGTGCAGGAGGCATGGCACAAAACCCGTCTGGATAAGACGGCGACGCTGCCCGGCACCGGTGCCATTGTCGTCTGGTATCAGCGCGACCTGGATGTGCCGGACGACTGGAAGGGGAAGCGGATCGAACTGACACTGGGCCGTTCACGGGTGACCCAGGTCTGGGTGAATGACCGGTTCGTGGGCATGCGCAACGGCCTGAGCACCGAGCAGACCTATGACTTGTCGGAGGCGTTGCCTCCGGGGCAGCACGTGCTGACGATCCGTGTATCCCGCGACGAGCTGCCTCAGGACATCGGCGGTCACGAGGTCCATGGGCTTCAAGGAGGATGGGTGGGGATCCTCGGCCGCGTCGATCTGACGGTCAGCGAGCCGGTCTGGATCGAGAGCCTGAAGGTTCTGCCGGACATGGCTCAAAAGCGTGCGCGGGTCGAGATCGCGGTGGGCAATCGCACGGGCAAGGCGGCGTCCGGCCAAATCGAGCTGAGCGCCCAGAGCTGGAACACGCCGCGGCGGCACGTCGTGCCCCCGGTCGCGGTGGATGTCACCACCGAGACCGGCGGCGGGCGGGCGACGGCGGTGATCGACATGGGCCCAGATGTGCAATTGTGGGATGAGTTCTCTCCCGCTCTCTACAAGCTCACAGGGCAGCTACGGACCGCCACGGGCCAGGATCAGCTTCAGACCGATTTCGGCATGCGGCAGTTCACGGTCAAAGGCACGCAGTTCCAGATCAACGGCCAGACGATCTTTCTGCGCGGCACGCACAACGCCTGCGGCAACTTCCCCCTGACCGGTTATCCGTCGCTCGAGCGGGACGAGTGGGTGCGGATTTTCCGCATCTCCAAGGCGTGGGGATTGAACCACTACCGCTTTCATTCGTGGTGCCCGCCCCGCGCGGCCTTTGAGGCGGCGGACATCGTGGGCATCTACATGCAGCCGGAGCTGCCTCACGGCCTATCCAGGCCCTTCGGCAACAAATCGGAACCCGCCGATGCAAGGAGTGCGTTGCGAGGGATCTATGTGGATACAACGGCCGCGGAGAGACCGACGTCCCCGGGTCTTCAGTCGCACGACGATTACTGCCGGGACGAAGGTCTCCGGATTCTCAGCGCATATGGCAATAGCCCCTCGCTGGTGATGTTCGCCCTGGCCAACGAAACACCGCACAGTCCGTCGGATCTAGAGGTTCAGAATCGGCTGATTGGGGCGTTCCGCGAGGCGCACCCCGGGCTGGTGGCGGCCTCCTGCTCCAACCCGGAGAGCTATGCGTTCAACACCCAGGACGACTACTGGACGACGCAGCTCGTGAAGGTTGGCCATCACGGCAGGCCCAATGCCAACGATCCCGCTTCTCGAGTCGAGCCCATCCGCGGCAGTTTTTGCTATTTTTCCCCGGAGTGGCCGGGCGTGCCCCAGATGGGCGCGATCAACGCCCTGCCGCCGAACGAAAACGCCGATTACTCCAAGGCCGTGGCGATGGCGCCCCGGCCGTTGATTTCCCACGAGGTCGGCCAGTACGCGGTCTTCCCGGACTTCCGATTGATCGGGCGGTATCGGCCCACATACTCCGGTCACTATCAGAAGTACCGCGAGGCCCTGCAGGCCAAGGGGATGCTCGACCAGGCGGATAGCTTCTTCGATGCGTCGGCGCGGTGGTCGGGTCTGTGCTATCGGCGGGATGTGGAGGCCGCCTTGCGGACGCCGGGCTTCGGCGGATTCCAGCTTCTGGACCTGATCGACTTCGAGGGCCAGGGGGGCTCGCTGGTCGGATTATTGAACACCTTCATGGAAGCGAAGGATCCGCATATTGCCGCGACCTGGCGGCAGTGGTGCGGCGAGGTCGTGCCGCTGGCGCGGTTCGAGAAATACGCCTGGACCACCGCCGAGCGATTCGTGGCGATGATTGACCTGTCTAATTACGGCTCGGTCGCCATGACAGGCGCTGAGCTGAGCTGGCGGTTGGACGACGGGCAGGGCCGGACCCTGGCGTCAGGCGTACTGAAGGGCGATGCGCCGCGGGGAGGCCTTAGCCCGCTGGGGAAAGTGGACATCCCGCTGGATACGGTTGCGGCCCCGCAACGCGTCGAGCTGACGCTGGCGCTGCAAGGAACCGAGTACCGCAACAGCTATCCGCTCTGGGTCTATCCGGCGAAGCAGGAGACCGTCGTGTCGGCCGCAGTCAAAGTGGTGCGCCGGCTTGACGCGGGCACGCTGGCGGAACTGCAAGACGGCGGTCGCGTGGTGTTCTTCCCCGAGCTTGAGTCGCTGGAAACCGTGGGCGTGCCCGCCGCGTTCATTCCTGATTTCTGGAATTCAAACATGTTCTTCAACAACCCCGGTACCTACGGCATTCTGTGCGACCCGAAGCATCCAGCGCTGGAGAAGTTCCCCACCGAGTTCCACTCCAACCAGCAATGGTGGCCGATCGCCACCCATGCCCGACCGGTGATCCTCGACGACACGGAGGCCGCGTATCGCCCCATCGTGCAAGTGATTGACACCTTTGCCCGCAACCACAAGCTGGGGCTGATCTTCGAGGCCAAAGTGGGGCAGGGTCGGCTGCTGGTGTGCGCTGCCGATTTGCCCAACCATCTGGAGGATCCGGCCGTGCGGCAACTGCACGCGAGCCTGCTGGCTTACGCCGGTTCCGAACGATTTGATCCCAAGGCTGAGTGGACGCCCGATCTCTTGAATCGCCTTCTGCCGACGCCGATCGCGACGGCCGCCGCCACGCGGCCCGACAAGGATGCGGAAGTCTGGTTGGTCGATTTTGGCAAGTCCGTCGCGGCCGGCGGTTGCGCGTTGGCGTGGAAGCACGGGCTTGCGCACCAGTACGTGTTGGAAGGCTCACTGGATCAAAAGACCTGGACGAAGCTGGCGGAGGTTCCCAAGCCCACGCGCGAGGCTACCGGTCGCCATTGGTTCCCCCGTCTGGAATTGCGTTATCTGCGGATGACCTCGACCTATCCTGCGAAACCCTCTTGGGAATCTTATGGCTTGACCAAGGCGGTCTTGTGGGATGAACCCAAGAAATGACAGATCCGGCCAGCAGCCATCCTGGCGGAAATCCACGAACAGCTTCTGGCTCAGATGCAGGCCGGAAGCCGGGTTAGGATCGTCTAAAAATGGCCGTAAGCCCTTCCCTAGATGGAATACTCGCGATTCGCGAACAGCGAACGTATGCTTGTGAAAATGCAACTAAAACCCCACGACCTCGTTGTCTCGATCAAACTGGCTAACGCCGGTGATCTCACCTACGACCAACTCGCTGCCTCATTAGGTCTCAGCAAGTCTGAGGCTCACGGCGCCGTGAAACGCGCCAAGGCTGCCGGCCTCCTTCTGGGGGACCGGCAGCCGAACCGTCCTGCCATTCTCGAGTTTGTGCTCCACGGCGTCCGTTACGCATTTCCTGCCGTGCGCGGTGGCATTACCAGAGGAATGCCTACGGCACACGCAGCGTTGCCGCTCGCGGAACTTATCGTTCAGGACAACGACCCTGTGCCGGTGTGGCCCGACCCGCAGGGCGAGGCTCGCGGTGCGTCGTTCAAGCCGCTCTACCGCGGAGCGCCGAAGGCAGCGCGCGGCGATACAAAACTCTATCAGTGCTTGAGCCTGATCGATGCCCTCCGCGGTGGTCGGGCCCGCGAGCGGAATCTGGCCAAGGAGCATCTGACGAGGTTGCTCAATGGCTGACAGAGAGACTCCGAATCTTGTGATGCTTCGCGACGTGGCTCGGCGCCTAGAGTTGCTTCTTCCTCGCCTTGCCTTTCTGGGCGGAGTCGTGGTGGACCTCTTCGTCACGGAACCCACGGCCCGGCTAGGCCGTGCAACCAAGGACGTGGATGTCATCGTCGATGGCCGCGAATCGCTGGTTGCAGAGTTCGAGGCTACTCCGCCCGAGGTGCGGGCGTTTGTCGCCGCCGCGTGGCGAGACCTTTTGCAAACGGGCAACGTTCCGGCCCTGCTCGAAGCTCATTTGGCTCCCGACGAAGCAAGCCAGGCCCGAGCCGGTCTCGTTCTGTCACGAATCGTAGCGATGTCCCGCCTCGGCTGAGAACTCCGTTCACCTGTATTGACGGCCCATGACGATGACCGCCGCCGCCAAGCGGGCACTCAAGGACACCGCGAGGTCGCTCCGCGCATGAAATCATTTGCGCCGAGGAAACCACGCCTCGTCTGCCTCGACGTAGCCCGCCCGTCACAGCCGCCCGTCACATCTGAATGAAGGCACCCATCGGTCCCACGCCGATCGACATGCGTTGCCGCGGCACGTCGGAGAACGGCACCGCGCCGCCTCCCTGGCGAGCGGGTGCCTGCACCGGGGCGGCCCGCCGCCGCTCCGCCGTCGCCCGGGCCGCGTCGGCCGATGCCTGGCGGTTCGCCGTGGCCCGATCGACGAGCGTGTTCTGCCGTGCCGCCACCCCCTGCTGCCGCTGCTGGAGCTTGCCCCGCTTGCGGTCGATCCGCTGGATCTCCTCCCAGAGTTGGGCCGCGGTCATGTCGAGCAGATTCGGCACGGTGCGCAGCTCTCGAGCCCGCCGGGCGTCGGACATCGCCGACAGATATTCACCGAGCCAGGCCTTCGCGTCGCGGGCCTCGGGCGTGTCGAGCAGCCGCATCTTTTGTTCGACCGAGTCGAGCAGGTATTCGATCTCGTACGACGACATCGCCGCCACCTGCTCGTTGAACCGCACCTTGATGCGGCGTACTTCAGCCGGCGTGTAGACGGTCTGCGTCGTGAGCCAATTGCCGAGCTCCGCGATCGCCCGCTGCCACTGGGCCCCGTGCATGATGTCGGCCTTGCGAGCCAGATCGCATGATGTGCGGTCGGGCGCGGCGTCGGCAGCCGCAACGCGAAAGTGATCCGTGGAGAAGGTGGCGAGGGCGAGAGCCACGGCCGCGCACCGGCCGACTCGGAGCAGCGACCCTGGTGCGAGTAATCGTCGTGGCTGTGTGAGGGCTATCGTCGGGGATATCGTCGGGGCGATCATGGCGTGGTGCTCCCTGGAGTGCGAACCCACGTGGCCCGCGCGGATGGATCATCGTCGGAGTCCAGCGCTGGCCTCACGACACGCCACGTGCAGCGGTCCTGGCCGTCGAAGGTGTAGATATTGATGGAGCTCGCCTGCGTGCCATCGGGGAGCACAGCCGTGCCCCGCACGACCCACGAATCGCCGTCCCAAAACCAGGTGGCCTCTCCGCGGCTGCCGTCGGTTGAAAAACTCCACGAGCGGATCCGGTCGACGAGCGGATCCCAGCCGATCCGCTGCTGAAGCGTGACGACCGGCTCGCCGGACTCTTCAGGCGGCGTGAGTGTGGCTTCGCGGACGAGAAACGCACGGCCCTCTTCCCACCGCACCGACATCCGCATCGCGCCAGCCTGCTTCGTCTTCGCCTCATCGTCCGGCACGAGCACCCAGTCGCCGACCATCCAGTCGAGATCCTCGAGCGTGGAGCCGTCGCCCTCGCGGGCTGGGTCTTGAGCCGCGAGCGGGCCCCCAATTAGGAGTGCCAGCCACACCACAGCCCAGCAAACGCACGCACACCATCTCATGGATCGACTCCCGCGACGCGGTCGACGCTCATGCGCAACCAGCCGCAAGATAGCCCGCGGGACCGCCGACTTGCAATCAACGACCGCTACGCCGTCTCACGACGGCCCAGCCAACCGGCTGAAACCCGAGCCGTTTCCGCGCCGTTTCCGCCGCACGAAAGCATGGTTCGGCCAGGGGCTGACCTGCCCCCTTAAGCAGCACCACTGCTGGGCCTTTGCACCGTGGCTTGCGTGACAACGGACTCGGTCGTGCGATCCGCATCGTTTTGCTCCAGTGTTCGAATGACGCGATCTATGGCTTGGGTCTCGGTCGTGGAAATCTTTCCTAATCCCATAAACCCACCAGATGCATCTGCGACCAGACGACAGAGCCTGACAATTTCATCGATCAACTCGTTATACACCGACGGGTTGAGACTGGCCGAGGCCGCCGCCGAAAACTCCGCCCAAATCTCCCACAGCTCTTCGGTGGGCTTATTGCGAAACCAGGTATGAGCGATCACCTTGGAGATCGCCTCCTGCGAGATCCCCTTGCTTCCTAAAATGTCAGCGATGGCATCCTTTTCTAACTTCTCTGCGTTGCCATCGGCCCACGCAACAAGGATGAGTGGAACCCAAATAAAGTGCAGCGTCGACAACTCGAATCCTGAATCAGCGAGGAGTTCAAGACGTTTCTGGTCTCGAATGCCGGTCGCATTGGCAAACAGCCGAATTTTTTCCTCTCGCTCAAGACGCGTGCTCAGCAGTTCGATCAATTCTCGATCCACCTTGTAGAAGAACGCTTCTTCCACGACTTTGCCACGAGTCGGTTGGTCTGACTGGGTGAGCATCTGAGTCTCCTTTTTGAAGAATGAACAGCGCACGCCTGCTTCTCTTTGGGAATGTAGACGGCTCCATTGCCAAAGCAAAACAGATATTTGGTAATGAATCGCTATGTTTTTTCGATGAATCACCGCACCGCTGCCCCAGGCGCTTCCATGCCTCGCTGGGTGGCCGCTGGGTGTTGTATTCGTCTCTCCAAGAGGCTGTGAGACCACAGGCTGGAGAGACGGTCGCGATTCGAGCGGTTCGCCGAGGTGCGTGAGATCCCCCGGATCAACCGTGTGCTCGAAGACCTCGCACACGGCTCGCCAGCCTCGTGCCCAATGAGACCGCCACGACCAGCGCGAGGCCGACACCCATGCCCGTGGCTGCATCCGTGGCCATCGTCAGCACCGTCATGCCCGCTCCGCTCCGTACGTCCCCGAGCCACTCAGCCAAGGCACCGTGAACGGCATGGTGCACCGCCGGAATGCCATGGGCGATGATGCCGCCACCGACCAGAAACATGGCCGCGGTGCCCGCCACCGACAGTCCGCGCATCAGCCACGGGGCGGCCACCAGGATGACCCGACCGATGGCACGGGCCGCGGCCGACCGCCCGGACGCCATCATCGCGCCCAAGTCGTCGAGCTTCACGATGCCGGCCACAAGCCCGTAGACGCCGACGGTCATCGCCACCGAGATGGCCACGAGCACGGCGAGTTGAATCGGCAGCGGCCGGCCCGCGACGACACCCAGCGAGATCACGATGATCTCGGCTGAGAGGATGAAGTCCGTGCGGATCGCGCCGGCAATCTTCCGCGGCTCGTCCGCGGGCGGCTCGACAGCCGCGGCATCTTTGGGATGGTGGCCGCCGCGGTGCGACAGGCCGTGCAGGATCTTTTCCATGCCCTCGTAGCAGAGATAGCCACCGCCGAGCATGAGGAGCGGCGTGACGGCCCATGGGGCCAGCCCGCTGACGGCCAAGGCGGCGGGCACGAGAATCAGCTTGTTGACCGCCGACCCTCGGGCGACGGCCCATACGACGGGCAGCTCCCGTGCGGGCTGCACGCCGGCCACCTGCTTCGCATTGAGGGCCAGATCGTCGCCGAGCACTCCGGCCGTCTTTTTGACCGCGACCTTTGTCATCACCGACACGTCGTCCAAGACGCTGGCGATGTCGTCGAGAAGGAGCAGGAGGCTTGAGGCCATGGGGATATGGAGGCGGGTGCACCGCCGGAAGGACAGCTGGTTCGGGAAGATTGAATCCACATTCTGCACCAAACTCAATGATATGCTCCTGAGGGGCGGCGGTTGGTGAAACATCTCACGCTCCGCGTCGCTCAGGTTTTGCTCTCGCGAAGGGGTCGTGCCATGACTATGCGTGCCGCCATGCTCGAGGATTTTTCCGGCCCCGCGGGGATTCGCGTCGTCGAGATCCCCGTCCCGACGCCCCGCCACGGCGAGATCCTTGTCAGGGTGATCTGTTCGCCGGTGAACCCGTCCGACGTCCTCTACTGCTCCGGGAAATACAGTTCTCCGCCGAAGCTCCCGGTGGTTCCGGGATTCGAAGGGTGCGGCACCGTCGTCTCGTCGGGTGGCGGCTGGCTGGCCAATCGCCTCGTTGGCAGGCGGGTGGCCGGGGCCGTCCAGTCTGGCCAGGGCTTCTGGGCTGAGTACGTGATACTCAAGGCCGTGGAGGCCTTGCCGATGCCCGATGAGGTGAGCAACGAATCGGCCGCCTCCGCCTTCGTCAACCCGCTGACTGCTTTGGGCCTCGCCCGGCCCGTGATCAAGGGACACCATCGGGCGATGATTCACACCGCCGGGGCCTCTCAACTCGGACGGATGCTGATCCGTCTGAGTAATCGCCATGCCTTCCCGCTCATCAACATCGTGCATCGCGAGGCTCTCGTCGCCGAACTGAAGGCGGAAGGCGCCAAGCACGTGCTCGACAGCAGCCGGGCCGACTTTCAGGAATCGCTCACGAGCCTGGCCCGAGACCTCAAGGCCACGTGGGCCGCCGACGCCGTGGCCGGGAGCATGACGGGCATCCTGGCCGCGTGCATGCCCTCCGGCAGCACGATCGCGGTCTACGGCGTGCTGTCCGGGGGCGAATCGACGGTCAATCCGGGCGACCTGATTTTCCGTGGTCAGACCGTTACAGGCTACTGGGTATCGCGCGAGTTTCAGGATCGCAGTCCACTCGGGCTCCTGCGCATCTCAGGGTTTCTGTGGAGTGCCCGTCGGCTGCTTACCACCGACCTGCAATCCAAGGCTCAGGCCCACGTGCCACTCGAGGACATTGCCAACAGCCTCCCGAAACTGCTGCAGTCAACGAGCAAAGGCAAAATTTACATCCGTCCCGGAAGTTGACCCGGCGGTTGACTCTCTCCGCCTGTATCCCAAAACATTGGACCGCGTCGAAGACGCGGCAAGGGCGGCGACCATAGGCGCACCGTGACGTGGGAGGGGGAAGTGCGCGCACGTACGCCATTCCGGCGACAAAGCCGAGGCGAGCGACTCTCGCCAGAGCCTCCTGCTCAACCGCTGCCTCAACCCGGGCGACATGTCCACCATTCATTTCCGCCTGAAACACCGCTGCTGTGGTCTCCAGACAATCTGCGGCGACGTCGCGCGTAGAGTCCAGCCCGTGCGGAACGGAGTTCCCCTCATCCTAAGGACAGGACATTCATGACAAAGAACAGTAGTTGTCGCGATGAGTGTTCTCGCCCGAATTCGCCAACGCTTCTTTGCGTTCCGCTCGGTGTCGCCCGCGCGGCGACGCACGCCGCGCGGATCTGGTCCACGCCGCCGCTGGGAACGCCGCTACCGGCAGCTCCTCGATAGTAATTTCAGTGCTTTGCAGCTGAACAGCGTGGCTGTCAACCACGTCGATTGTGAGGTTCTTACGCGGCCCAATCTCGCCAAAGAGATTGGTTTCATGCGTTTGAAGAATTCCTTCTTCGCCGCCGTCGCGGTAGCCGTGTCCGCGGTCGTTTTTATAGCCGCATTTCAGCAGGCCGAAACCGCCACGACCACATCGATCACGCCCTCCACCGCGGGCACGATCACTGCCAGCGACACCGTGCTCTTCAACAACGGCGCGACCGTCACGGGAACTAGCGCCCTCGCCGCCAACGGCACGCTCACCGTGAATGGCGGGTAATTCAGCGTCACGAAAAGGTCCGTCTCGGCTCAAGCCAAGACCTTTTGTCCCTTCGACTTCACTCCCACCCTCCCCTTTTCGCCTTTCCCCCTCCCGCCCTGTGTACCGAGGTTCCTTTGTTATGAATAGCATTCTGCATACGCTCGTGGCTTCGCTTCGAAAGATTGCTTTCTCTCGTGGGAACGCGTCAGCCAAGTCCGCAGGGAGGACGTCCTGCCATCACGAAAGTCGTCCGCTTCTTCGGTGGACGGCAGTTCTCGCTCTTACGGCGATGCCGCTCAGTTGGGACGTTACTTCGAGGTCCGCCTCCGCTGGTCCTATCGTTATCGACGGCGGTACGTCGTGGGGTGGCTGGTCACTTGGCGGAAACTCCCGTGACGTCGGGATTTGGGCCGGTGGCAGCACCACGCGCGATTTCGATCTCTACACGACAGTCTTCTATTTCGACAACAATGCGATCACGGGTAGCCCGGTTCAAGTCAAAACGGCAAGTGCACCCAGCGGATTCAACCAAGGCACGTTTTCGCAAGGAGCCTTCACGAACGGCAATCTGATTTTGGGGATCGGTCTCAAGATGAAAGACAACAATGCCAGCGCGATCGGTCAGACTTTCCTCAATTTCGGCATCGGGACGAACAATTATCAGGCCGCGTCTTCCCTCGGCGGCACTGACGGTCGCACGGACAACACCCAGTGGGCGCATACAGGTGACTTCGGTATGTGGATGAACGCCCCATCTGGTGGCACAGGTCCATCAAACCTTTACGCAATGACCACGAACGGCACGGAGTACGCTGGAACTGGGCAATATTCGAACCTTCCGGGTGGCTCTGGAAGTGGCGTCAGTTACGATTATGCCGCTCGGATATTCCGCCAGGGTGATGCGGGCGGATCGATTCAGTTCCTCTTTGACCTGACGGCGATGGAGGATCTGTATGGACCCGGCAGCCCTTCTCTTGGAGGCGGATGGAACCCAACATCGAGCGCACGAATCGGTGCGATCGATCCCGGGACCGACAGTACTCTGAATCTGTCGATGTACAACTCGAACAGCGGCTACAGAAATGGTAGTACGGTCGTGGTTGGACCGATCACCGTGCCCGAGCCTTCGACCGCTGTGCTCGGCGTGATCGCGATCGGCACATTGGCCTTTGCCGCCCGCCTCCGCATGCGGACGGTGACGTCGTCCATCGATCCTGTGTCGCTCTGACCTGGCCCCCATCAATGGGCACCGCTTCCAGAGCACGAATCTGAGCGTTGAAGCTGCCCTCAACTTGGTACCAGCCGGGTTGTTAGCCATGCAGGGCTGGTAGATGGGCATGCCCATCTACCAGCCGCGCGAACTCCGACGGTGTTCGGTTGCCCAGAGCACCATGCGTACGTACGCGATTGTAATCGTCTCTCCAAGCTTCTGTCACGGCCCGTGCTTCATCGAGTGACAAGAACCAATGCCGGTTCAAGCACTCGACATGAAGCCGACCATTGAACGACTCGATGAACGCATTATCCGTGGGCTTTCCTGGCCTGCTGAAGTCGAGATTCACGCCGTTGAAGGAGGCCCACAGATCCAAGCTCCTCGAGATGAACTCTGGTCCGTTGTCGACTCGAATCGTCTGTGGCTTACCACGCCGTGAAGCCACTCCCTCCAAGATCCGCACATCATCGTCTCCAGTCAATCGCTGACCGACCTCAATGGCCAGGCTCTCACGGCTATGGTTATCCACTAACGTCAGCAGCCGGAATCGCTGCCCGCCGACCAGCTGATCAGACACGAAGTCTTGTTCACAAGCCATCCTTCCCGACGCGGGAGCACCCAGAGCCGCGGGTATCCGAACGGCACCCGACTGGCCGCCGGGTCGCGCGGGCTTCAAAGTTTTTTTGAGAGCACGTCCTGCAGCATCTTCTTGTCGAGGCTCAGGTCCACCACCAGCTACTTGAGCTTGCGGTCCTCCTCCTCGATGATTCGGAGCCGTCGTAATTCGGCGATCCCAAGCCCTACGAACCGCTGCTTCCATCGGTAAAAGGTCTGCTCGCTGATCCCGAGCTTCCGAATGATCTCGGCCACTGAAGTGCCCGCCTCAGACTGCCGTAGCGCGAACGCAATCTGCTCTTCGGTGAAGTGCTTCTTTCCTATTCGTAAAACCAACTCTTTCTGGTGATGCCAAGGTTAAAAACCCTAACATCCCGGATGGATCAAGAAATGGGGAGAACGTCAATGAAGCCCAGCAGCCCGCCACGATCTCCTCTGACAAGAAGACGCCGCTCGCTCCCTACGGACGCCAGCGGTAAAGGATGCACTTGCCGCGGAAGTCCTCTTCGACAAGCATCAGATACTCGCCGTCGGCCCGCTTGAAGGCGCTGAGGGCATGCGTGATGTCGACCCAGCCGGAGTGGCCGCCAACTTCCTTGCCCGGCCAGATCTTTCCGACCGGCGTGCCGTCGGCAAGGTTGTAGACGTAGACCATGCCGGTCTGGCCGCCCGTGGGTTTGACCGCCACGACAAACGCATAGTCGCCGGCGATGTCCATGGCCTTGGGATAGACTTTCGTGTCATCCACCGGCAGATCGGCGCGCCAGCGTTTCACGGGCGCACCAGTCGTCCAGCCGTCGTAGCGTTCTAAAACCGCGCCGACCGTCCCCCATGACGGGTCGCGCATGCCGCCGGCGAACCCAGCCACATAGAGCGTGTCCGACGCCGTGTCGTAGTGGACGCGCTGGATCTTGTCGAAACCTGTCGGCGCCGGCCAACTGTCGGGCGCTTCGGTCGCAAACAGGGGCTTGTCGCCCTCCCAATTCAGGAAGCGGTAGCGCTTCACCGTGCCGTCGCCCGGGTCTCCGAGCCAGATATCGCCCTTGAGATCCACGTGCCAAGCCCACGTGCTGCGCTGCCCGATGCGGCCGACCGCGTGTGCGACATGTCCGGGACCGTCTTCAAACGCGAACAGGCTGAACCCGCCGGATGTCTGGCCAATCGTGTAGAGCAGTCGTCTGCCGCCCACGGTGCGGAGCATCGCGCTGCAGTTTCCGTGACGACGATCGTCTGCCTCGACCCGCGGATCGTCGGGGACGCGTTGCGGATCGAGCGTCAGGGCTTTGAGCGACCATTCCTGGCCGGCGGGCATCGACAAATCCAGCGAGATCAACTCATCGACACCCACAACTTCCGTCCCGTCCTCGGCAGGGTCGAAGCTATACCCGTCGGTGAAGGCGTGGCATTGCAGGTCCCAGAGCGGCTTGCCGTCTGGAGCGAACGCCTTAATTGCCGTCCCGCGGCCAGCAGGATGCAGGCAGCAGCCCACGTAGAGGTTGCCGGCCGCGTCGACGCCAGCGCCCGAAAGACCCCAGAGCTTGTTCGGTCCGGGTGTGCCCGGCACGCCACTGCGCAACCCGCCTTCATCGCCAAACGCTCGTTGGAACCTGGGCGTCGCGCCGGACACGTCGTAGAACCGCACCTGCTGCCGCGGGCCGTTGTCGCACACGATCAACTTTCCGCTTGGCGCCACGGAGACGGCACTCGGCGTGCCCGCGTCCGCGATCTCGACACCTGCCACGGGCTTGCCGTCGGCCGCGACCTTGAGCACTTTTCCAGCCGCCACAAACCAGAACCCGCCATCGTTCGCGTAGCACATCGCCTGCGCACCCTGCGGCGCGTTCCAGCGGCTCACGGCGGTAAAGCCGCTGGCCGACACCTGCCACACACGCACTTCATTTGAGTCAAACAGCGCCGCCACGCGGCCGTTGCCCGCCGCCAACGCCCGCGCAGCGCAGTCGGCACCGAGTTCGAGCTGATCGACCCAGGCGTGCGAATCGAGGTCGCCCGGCGTCCAGCGGAAGCGCATCAGCTGCCCGTCGCGGTTGCCCGCGTAGATAAACTCGCCGTCCACGGCCACGGCGGTGTTGGCGGATCCAAAACCCCAAGCCCGGTGCCCACCGCGCATGTCGTACTGCGCGACGATGCGCGGATTCACTTTGCCATTCTTGTACAGGCCGATGCACCGGCCGGCTTCGTCCCAGCCGACACCTGCCACGGCAGTGCCGTCCGGCGCGACCGCAAAGGCGGCCGGCGCGATGCCGTTCTGCACCCACTCGCCAAATCCGTTCTGGTTTCCGTCGCCGCCCGCCGCGCCGCTCAACGTGTTGCCGACCCACGACGTCTTCACCTCCCCCGGCACCGTCCAATTCTTCGCGGCGGAACGTTTAGGGTTGAGCTTCGGCGAGGGGTTGTTCACAGGCGGCGTGTCACGGTACCGTTCGACCACCTTCTCGGATTCGGCCTGGCGGGCGATGTTGGTATCGTCAAGCGCCCGTGGGACCGCGGCATCCTGAAGCCCAAGTCCGGTGCCCTTGACGGTTTGGGACAGACCGGCCGTGCCCGACAGGCCCGCCGCCACACACAACGACAGGCACACCGCCAGGTGGGCGGCGGCACGAGAAAGACTCTGTGGGTTTGCCATTGGGATCATTCCGGGGAGTGACTGCAGCAAAGGGAGGCCTTGGAGGCTAGCTTGGCCAGCAGCACTTCGCCAAGCGACACACCTCGAGTCCGGAACGGCTATCGATTTCAACAAGGTTGAATCGGAGGGCCACGTTGCCGCCTCCGGCGTAGCTGGCTATCCTCTTAGGGGGATTTCTTTTTCTCGTTCCGTGATTCAAAAGAGCAGCCCATGGTTTACGAAAGACCAAAGAACCATTCGCCAGCCAGACGCGACCATCGGGCCAAGGCCGCGTTTACCTTGGTGGAACTCCTCGTCGTCATTGCCATCATTGGCACGCTCGTGGGGCTGCTCTTACCGGCCGTGCAGTCGGCTCGCGAGGCGGCGCGCTTGTCCATGTGCGCCAACAACCTGAAGCAACTGAGCTTGGCTTTCTTGAACCACGCGGACGCAAAGGGCGTTCTGCCTCCCGGGTCAGGCGGCGTACCCCAGGTGGAAACCAATGGTACCTTCTGGACGGCGCCATTCAGCGGGAGGCGTGCGTCATGGCCGGCGTACATGTTCCCATTTGCAGAGATGAAGGCTGACTACGATTGGGTGGTGAGCAAGGGAGGGCCGTGGGCCGGCGTGGCGGACTCATCGGCAAACCCCCACCCCTTGAAGAGTCCGCCCAGCCTGTTTGGCTGTCCCTCTGACCCAAATGTCGGCAAAAATAAGACCCGTGGGATGGCGCCTTCAGGCAATCAGACACCACCCGACTCGCGATTGGGACAAGGCTGGCACGGCAATTACGTCACCGCCGCGGCCTCCACAAGGTTCTGTGGCTCGAGCCCCAGCACCGAGGAACTCGATCGCAATGGCGTCTGCTATGCCCAGTCAAGGACAAAACTCAAGGACATCACAGACGGACTTTCAAAGACGGCGCTGCTCGCGGAGATCGCACTCGTTCCCGACGATACGGCAACCGACTTCCGCGGCCGCTACTGGAATGCATGGGAGCCCAATTCGACCTGGTTCAGCACGATCTTCCCACCCAACTCAACGAATCCAGACGTCGTTACTGGCAGCGCAGGAAACGCCAACGTTCCCTACGCCCCTGCGTTAAACAATGGAAATAATATGGTGCAGTCGGCGCGAAGTCGCCACAACGGCGGCGTCAACGTGGCCTATTGCGATGGTTCGGTGACGTTCGTTGTAGACGTCGTCGACCCAGCCGTCTGGCGGGCCTCCGGATCGCGAAATGGCGGCGTCGATGCTGAATAGCGATCCACGGCTTTCGCTGACGATTCTCATCGTCCTTGCCGCCAGCCTGATCGCCGGTTGCGCAAAACCAGTTCGGCCTGGTTTCGCCGTCGTAAACGGTGAAGTCAGATTCGATGACACGGCGATATCGTCTGGATTCATTCAGTTCGAGCCGCATGACTCGAAGTTGCCACCGGAATCGGCTCCCATCACCGCAGGCCGTTACTCCGGGATTTTCCGAATCGGTCCGTCGCGGGTGCTGATCAGTGCCAGTCGGCCGTCAAAGCGGATCAACCCCGACACCGGGCAGCCGATTGAAGAAAGTTTCATTCCTGAGCGATACAACACGAAGACCGAACTCTCCGCAGACGTCGTTGCCGAGCGTACGAACACGTTTGACTTTCGGCTCCAGTCTTCGGGCGGGAAGCAGTAGACGATGCTTTGCTGAGTCCTCAGCGGCTCTTTGCGTCATCGGCCAGGCCGAACAGTAATCTCCCGATTGTTCAGGCCCGCTGAAGCAACTCGACGGCGTTCACATGGATCAGACTGCAGTGGACGACGCGGTCCTCGTAGGGATAGGTGATCACCACCTTCGACTTCGTAAGTGCCACGCACTCCGGGTGCAGGATCTCGTGGGCCTCGCCGTTCGAGAGCCGAACGACAAAGGGCTCAAACGGTTCACGTCGAATGAACTCGCGAATCGACTCCATCGTCATGGCGTCCTCCTTATGGCGACCCCATTTTAAAATGAACATCTGTTCATTATACAAAAGCGGCCGGCGGTCGTCAACCGTTTGGACTGCCCTTGATCCCTGCCAGTCGGCCGTGCCAACCTATTTGTTGGCGCGGCGGCGGCCGATCGGCTCTATTGACCGGCATGATCAAAACGACCCGCTCGCTGTGGCTGTTGCCTTGCCTCATTGCCAGCGTGATGCTGGCGGCTGATCCGGTCGCCGCTGTGCCAACGGCTGGCCAGGCAGACACCTCGCCGATCCCGGCCGACCGGCTGGGAGTGCGAGCGGCCAACGGCGACAGCATTCCTTTCGCCGATCTGCTTGGCTCCGAGGGCCGGGCGGTCTGTTTTGCCTTCCTCCATCCCGCCTGCCCGCTCGCGCAGGAATACGGCCCCGTGCTGGGTGAACTTGCGGCTCAGTATGCCGATAAGGGCATTCGCTTCGTGGGCGTGGTCTGCGAGAGCGACAACGCCGCCGACATCGAGGACTACCGCAAGACATACAGCATCCCGTTTCCGATCTATACAGACACCGACTTCCGCCTGGCGGAGGCCCTCGACGCGACGATCACGCCCGAGGCGGTGCTCGTCGACCGCAATCGCAGCATTCGCTATGCGGGTCGGATCAACGACCGCTACAAGGTCCGCGGCGTGATGTCGCCCGGCGATCCGCACGACGATCTGCGGGCGGCGATCCTCGATCTCGTCGCCGGCCGTGCGATCAGTGTGCCTCGCACCCAGGCCGTGGGCTGTCCACTCGATCGACCGGAGCGGCCGGCACCGTCCGCTGACTCCACCCAGGCTGGCGTCACCTACCACCGGGACGTGCTGCCCTTCCTCCATACCCATTGCCAGCGGTGTCACAGCCCAGGCCAGGTCGGGCCATTCAGCCTGCTTTCCTACGACGATGCCGTCGAATGGATCGACATCGGACTCGAGGAGATCGACGCGCGGCGGATGCCACCGGCGCAGATCGAGAGCGACTTTGATTTCGCGGGGCCGAAAGCCCCCATCGCGGCAGAGATCGCCATGCTGCGGGAGTGGGTGGCGGCCGGCAAGCCGGAAGGCAACGCCGCCGATGCGCCGAAGCTCCTGCCGCTCCCCGACTCCTCGGTCTTTCAGGAGGATCTCGGCCCCCCCGACATCATCCTCGAGCAGCCCGAGCCCACGCAACTCGGCTCCAACGGGAACGACGTCTACCGCAACATTGTGTTTCCGATCAGGCGCGAGGAGGATCTGCGACTCCGTGCGATTCAATTTCTGCCCCGCAATCGAAAGATCGTGCACCACGCCCTGTTGGGCCACCTGCCGCGAGAGACCGTAGAGGAAGCCATCCGGGAGCATGGTGGCCGAGACGGTTTCAGCCATCCCGACGACCGGGCAGGAGGCTTTCAGGATTCGCACGGCATCGGGTTTCGGGTGCCGCCCATTCGCGACGACGGGCAGCCGCGGGCCTCGTTTGTTGGCGGCTACGTGCCAGGGGTGCGGGCGATCGTCGCCCCCGCCGATGCGGCGGTCGTGATTCCGGCGGGCTGCGACATCACGGTTCAGGTGCACTATGTCCGCACCGGAAAGCTCGAGACCGATTCGAGCCGGATCGGCATCTGGCTCGAGAAGCACCCGCCCCTCAAAGTAACGAACATGATCTACCTCTCTGGCGATTTTGCGGTGGTGCCACCGGGCGTCACCGACTTCCGCGTCAAGGGCAGCTACACGCTTCCCCAGGATGCGGATTTCGTGGGTGTCGTACCCCACACGCACCAACTCGCCCGCTGGGTCGAAATCAGAGTCACCCTGCCGGGCGAGAAGCAGCCGCAGATGCTCCTCCGGGTGCCCCAGTGGGATTACAACTGGCAGTCACCCTACAACCTCAAGCAGCCCCACCGGTTCCCGGCCGGCACGCGATTCGAGGCGGAGGTTTCCTTCGACAACTCAGCCGCCAACCCGCGCAACCCGTTCAACCCGCCTCAGAATGTCTGGCACAACGAGACGATCCACGACGAGATGCTGCTGCCGATGTTCACGTTTGCCTCCGAGAGGCCGCTCGATGCCAAAGGTGACTCGTTCAAGAGATTCTACTTCACGATCGTGCGGTCGCGGTTGCTCCGGCGGCTGGTGGACCACCG
>CANHCU010000065.1 GCA_947459185.1 Planctomycetaceae bacterium
GAGCACGCCGAAACTGTATGCACAATCCCCGAAGAAGCTCGGCATCTTCACACCAGATTGCTCGGCGATCGCCTTCACCATGAAGTTTGGGCCGTTGCCGATGTAGGTCATCGCCCCCAGGAAGACGGCGCCGAGGCTGACGGCCGTCAGCAGCCCAACCTCCACGCCCGCCATGGTGGCGCCTGTTGCCGGCAGCGACTGCGCCGCCTTGAAGAAGACGAGGTAGGTCGGCGCGTTGTCGAGAACGCCCGAGAGGGCTCCCGTCGCCCAGAAGAACTCCCGCGGCGAATCAATTCCGAGGCTCGCACCATGCTCGTGCAGCAGGGCCAGGGCCGGCTGCATGCAGATGAAGATGCCGAGGAACAACGCGGCCACCTCCAGAATGGCACCATACGTGAAGCCGTTGCGAATGCGGACTTCTCCCGAGCCGAGTGCCAGCGACAGGCCCACGAGCGCCAGCAGCACCGCCTCGCGGAGAAAGATCCAGGGGTGCCAGGTGGTGCCCGGGAAAGCTTTGGCAGGGTCGAGGAGGGCCACCGCCGCGATCACGCCAGCCATCAGCAGGGCGTTGGGCCACAGGCCGCTGATCTTCAGCGTGCCGGCCGTGCGGACGTCGCGCTGAATGTCGCTGGGGAGTTCTTGGGGGTGGGCGTAGAACGTGTCCCAGAGCCAGTAGATCACGAGCAGCAGGCCGTTGGTTAGGAGCCAAGGCTTCCAGAGCGACAGCGTCCAGAGAAAATCGACCCCTTCGAGATAGCCGAGAAACAGCGGCGGATCGCCGATCGGCAGCAGGCAGCCGCCGCAGTTGCAGACTATGAAGATGAAAAACACCAGCGTGTGGGCGACGATCCGCCGCTCGCGGTTGGTTTCCAACAGCGGCCGCACCAGCAGCATGGCCGCGCCGGTCGTGCCGATGAAGCTGGCAGTGAGGGCTCCCACTCCGAGAAACGTGGCGTTGACCGTGGGCGTGGCCTGGAGGTCGCCTTCGATCCGCACGCCACCGGTGATGCAATAGAGCGCGAAGAGGAGCACGATAAACGGTACGTATTCCGCCAGCATCGCGTTGGTGAGGATAACGCCGGCCATGCCCCACGACGGCCCGGCCGCGGCCGGCTCGACGATCCCGTGTGTCGGGAAGTGGAGATCGACCGGATGTCGGTGCATGAACGCGTAGTAGCCGAGCGTGACCAGCGCGAGACAGCCCGCGACGAGCAGTTTGCTGGAGTTGTGTTCCCACCAGTGCGACAGCTGCGGCGTCAGTGGCAGGATCGCGATGGCCGCCAGCAACACCGCGAAGGGCAGCACCGTGGCCGGTGGCGGTGAGGTGCTGACGCCGCCGTGGGCCGCAGCGTCTGGCCCGTGTGCTTCTCCGTGGGCTTCCGTCTCGTGGGCGGCTTGTGCCTGTACCAGCAAATCACGACCATATTGCGGCCAGCCGAAGGCGACCGCGGCGGCATAGGCCACCAGTAGGGCGGCGATGCCGACGAGCGTCCGGGAAGACGCCGCAATGGCGGCGGATTCCGGGGCGGTCCGGTGCGAGGGTGGTGTGTCGTGCATGATGGAGAACAGGTTCCAGCGGGATCGGCCGCGGGAATGGTATGAAACTGGCCGGGATCGTGAAAGCACAATGACGAACGAGTATCGCCAATCGGGAGAGATCTGGCTGCGGGGTAATCTCCGCCCCGTGGCGTGGCTGGCGGCTTTGGCAGCGGTCATAGCGGGCGTTCTCGGTGTGACGGTGGCCGTGGCCGCGGCGTCGCTGTCGTATTTCCTGCTCGTGGCGACGTTCTCCTGCGTCGCCGGGGCTGTTATCGGCACGCTGGCATACGCCGCGGCGCGGCCGCGGCTTGAACGCGTGGACAACTGCCTGCGGGTCAGGCTGTCGCCGACCAGCGTCGAGGACGTGCCGCTCGAGGCGGTCGAGTGCTTTTTCCAGGGTTCGAATCCGATCGCCCGCAGCGGTGAGCCGACCTGCGGCGACCATGCGGCCTTTCGCGTGAACACGCTGGTGATGCGGCTGGCGGAACGTTTCGCCGACTATTCCAAGCGACCGACTTTCACGCCCTGGGGCACATGGGACGACGGCTATGTCGTGTTCGACGGCCGCTGGTGCGAGCCGCTCTCGGCAGACCTCGCCAAGCAGCTCAGTCGAAGGCTCATCGACGCCAAGCGGTCGCTGTCCGAGGAGCAAGCGTCCAAGGGCGTGTCTTCCGCGGACAAGAGTGCGGGAGTCGGGCCGTGAACTGGCGAGGGCTGCTCGTGAGCGTGCGGGACGCCGCCGAAGCGGCCGCAGCACTGGAGGGCGGCGCCGCGATCATCGACGTCAAAGAGCCGCGGCATGGTCCGCTTGGCGCGGCGGATCCGGAGGCGATTGCCGCCGTGGCCCAGGTGGTGGGCAGCCGCCTGCCCTGGACCATGGCCTGTGGCGAACTGGGTGGCAGCCCTGGCGACACGGGCGGCGACACGGGCGGCGGGCAGGGCACGGTTCACGACAGACCGCTCGATGCCTCGGTCAGTGCGATCCGAAGTCGGCTCGACCGCATGCTGTCGCTCCTGCAAGACCCCGCCGTGCCCCCCGCGGCTGTGAAGATCGGTCTGGCCGGCGCCGCGGGGACAGACTGGCAACGCCGGCTGCGGGCCGTGTTTGAGTCGCTGCCATCTGGCAGCGACCGCGTGGCGGTGGCCTACGCCGACTGGCAGCGGGCCGTGGCGCCCTCTCCGACGGATGTCATCGCGGCTGCTGCCGGCCTCGGCTGTTCGGTGCTACTGCTCGACACCTTCGACAAAGCTGCGGGCGGACTTTTCGACTGCTGTCCGACTGGGATGCCGGCAGCGTGGGTGACGGCTGCGCGGGCCGCGGGGCTCCAGGTGGTGGTGGCCGGTCGCATCACCCTGGCGGAAATCCCGGCGGCTTGGGCCCTCCGACCCAATGTTGTCGCGTTGCGGTCAGCCGTATGCTTCAATGGCAGGGATGGTGTGGTGCAGGCCGGGCTCGTCCGCCGTGCCGTCAGCCTGAGCCACGACGAGGCCTGCTCGCGACAGCCTGCGGGATAGCCTTCCAACTCCCCACGCCCCTTTTTTGTTCAGACTGGAGAACAGCCGTGAAATCGATCGAAGTACGGGTGCCGCACACGCTTGAGCGAGACGAAGTCCGCCGCCGGCTGGACACGGCGCTCGTGAAGGCTCGGGATGAATATGCCGCGGTCGTCGGTGATATCGAGGCTGCGTGGGAGGGAGACGATCGCCTCCGCGTGCTGCTGACCGTCAGCGGCATGAAGTTCGATGGCACGGTTGACATCATGGTCGAAGAACTCATCGTCGCCCTGCAGGTTCCGGGCATGGCCGCCCTCTTCAGCCGCCGCATCCGCGATGGCATCGAGGAGCGTCTGGGAGGATTGATCGGGTCGCAGCAGGTGTAGGGCTCAAACAGCCCCTGCGACGGTGGCTCGCCGGGACTGGCAGCGGTGGTCGATTGATTCCGGGTGAACTCCATGCACTCCATATCTCCAGCGCGGTGCCTCTTGGGTATAGCTCGGGGTATCGCCTGGGCGATGGCCCTGGTGGCAGCCATCGGTTCGCCTGCGGTCGCGGCCCGTCTGCAGCCCGACGACCCCTTCGCCGACGAACTCAACCCGTTCGGCACCGGGAAGACGCCGTCGCGTCCACCAGCCGCAGCCCTGACGCCGGCGCCGCCATCGCGACCGGCTCCCAAGCCAGCGGTCAAGCTGCCGCTGCCGTTCCCGGAGGCCACGGTGCCGGGGGAGCCAGCCGCACGACGCGATCGCACGCTTGGCCGCGAGTCCCGGCCGTTTTCCCGTGACCGGGATCGCGCGAAGGATCGCGACGCGGATCGCGACAGCGAACTGGGTGGTCGGGGCGGAGCCGCCCTCGATGCGCCGCCCCGCCGCCGCATGTTTGGCTTCGACGAATCGGACGAAGAGGAACCGGAGCAGCGCGAGCCGACGGAGTCGGAGAAAAAGCTCGTCGAGGCGGAGCGGCTCGAAAAGGAGGGCAAGCTCGAGGAGGCCCGCGACCTGCTCCTGGAGGCGATCAAGCTCGAGCCCACCCTGACGATCGGACACCTCGCGCTGGGCGTGGTGCTGAGGCGGCTGGGTGATTTCAGAGGCTCGGTGGAGGCTTGCTCGAAGGGGATCGAACTCGATCCGCAGGAGCCGGAACTCTTTCTGCGGCGTGGCATCTCCTGGTTTCACCTCGGGCTCTACGGCATCGCGCTGGAAGACTTCGAAGAGGCGGCGGGCCTGTCCTACGACGATCCGCGGCCGGAACTCTGGCGGGGGCTCACGCTCATCGAAATCGACCGGCCACTGGAGGCGATCAATGCCTATGCCTCGGCCATCCGCCGGGATCGCACCTTCATGCTTGGCTACCTGAACCGCGGGCTCGCCTATCTGGCCACCAACGAGCCCCACAAGGCGGAGTTCGATTTCAATCAGGCGATTCGCCAGAAGCCGAAGGATCACCGTGCGTGGGCCAATCGCGGTGTCGCTCAGGCAAGGCAGGGACGGTATCGCGAGGCGGTCGAATCCTATGAGACGGCGTTGAAGATCAGCCCAAACGACAAGGCCGTGCAGCAGAACCTCGAAGCTGCCCGCCGGATGACCGGCCGGGAGTCGGCGCAGCGCACCAGGTAGCGCGAAGGCCCCTTGCTTGCGCTGCGGGCTTGGATGAATACGGGTTTCCGTCAGGGATTTGCCGGGGCAAACACCCGCAGCGTATCGCCCTTGATCGTCCACGTGAGATCGAGCGGTCCGAGGATCGCCGCGAGCAGTTCGTCGCGGGATGCATCCTTGACGGTAGCCCGCACGATTTCTCTCGGGGCGATGCCGCGGCGGGTGAGTGACTCGCGATCGAGGTCGAGCGTGAGTCCCAGTCGGCTGGCGATGGCTGCGAGCAATTCCTCCAGCGGTGCCGCGACCTGCAGTGAGTAGATGTGCTCTGCCGCCGGCCCTTTCGGCCGGGGACCCGGGCGGCGACCGGGCGGCTTGCCTGCGGCGGGCTTCGTGGGTTTCGCGGTGGCTGCCGGCGGCGGCAGCCCTGCGTCGATGGCGATGATGCTGCCGGTGGGCACTCGCGCAGGCGCCGGAGCGGCCTGCCAATCGACCCGCAGATCGAACGGGCAGAGCAGCAGGTCGAGCCCTTCGGCGAGCGTCAGTTCGGGAAGCGACATCGCCGGCAGGTGATCGTGCGGCACGATCGCGACATCCTCGAGCGCGATGCCGGCCTTTGTGGCGGCGGCTGCCACGAGGTCGCGGGGCCTGGCTCCCGCGGCCCACTGCCACGCCAGCGGCGTGTCGAGCACAGACCGCTGGTGCGATGGCAGCGAGGCCAGCCGTGTCTTGCGGGCCGCCTCCGCCCGGCTGATAAGACTGGCCATACCGTGTGGCACGATCCGGATCGACGAATCGAGCGTCGCCACCTCGCCGCCGGCGACGGCGGCGGCTCGAGCGATCACCTCGTGGAGCGGTTCCTCCCGGCACTCGAGCCGGATCGCGGTGTCGGGATCGAGCCGGCGATCCACCAGCACGGGCAGCCCGGCGGTGTGGCCGACCCGGCCGGCCCACTCCCGCAGGCCGATGCCGCTCCAGGTCGCGGTGATGGGGACATCGAGATCGACCGGGGCTGCCGGGCACGCGGCCCCGATGATACCCCAGAGGAGAGCCGCACCGATTGCGAATAGACCGGTGCGACCGACAGAGGTCGCAGCCCGGGCAGACGGCAATGCGTCTTGCGCAGTAGGCTCAGCCGAGCACTGGGATGACGCGGGCACAGGCACGGATAGACTCCAGCACGTTGATTCGGGGAACACACCGGAGCATACCGCCGGCGGCGGCAACGACGACAGACGACCATGGCAGCTGAAACAACGATCGTCGTGCTCGGAGCGGGAATCAACGGCGCCGCCATCGCCCGGGAACTCACGCTCTCGGGCGTGGGCGTGATCGTGGTCGATGGCGACGATATCGCCGCCGGCGCCACCGCCTGGTCCACCCGGCTGATCCATGGCGGCCTGCGGTATCTGGAATATGGCGAGGTTGGACTGGTTCGCGAAAGCCTTGTCGAACGCAACCGGCTCGCGCGACTGGCCCCGCATCTGGTGCGCCGGCTCCCCTTCTATCTTCCAGTGCAGGGCCGCTGGGGCGGATTGTGGGCAGCCGCGGCGCGGCTGGTCGGCTGCGAGTCGCTGGCCCGCGCATGGCAGGGGCGGCATGGGCGGGGAAGTTGGACGGTCGGCATCGGGCTCTCGCTCTACGACCTGCTGGCGGCCGGCGCAGGCTGGCCGCGGCATCGCATGGTGCGGGCGGGCCGCGGTTGCCTGCCGCTGATCGACGACCGGGCCTTTCCCTTCGCCGGGCTCTACGACGATGCGCAGCTGCTCTTTCCCGAACGGTTCACGGTGGAACTGCTCGTGGACGCCCGCGATATCGCCGCGGCCGAGGGCACGCGGTTCGAGGTGGCCACCCACCGCGAGGTGCAGTTCGGCCACGACGGCGTGCTCCGGGTTGGCCCATCAGCTGCCAGCGGCCCGTTCGAGGTCAGGCCCGACGCGATCATCAACGCCACCGGCGCCTGGGTGGACCGCACGCTCGCCGCGGTGTTTTCGGGTGACGCGGGTGCCACCGGCCGCCGACTGATGGGCGGCACGAAGGGCAGCCACCTCGTGGTGCGGTGCCCTTCGCTGCGGGCCGCGCTCGCCGACTACGGCGTCTATGCCGAGGCCGCAGACGGCCGGCCCGTCTTCGTGCTCCCCTTCGGACCCGAACTCGTGCTCGTGGGCACGACCGACATTCCCTTCAGCGGTGATCCGGCGGAGGCCCGTACCGACGAGGCGGAGATCGGCTACCTGCTCGCGGCGGTGGCGCGACTCTTTCCGACGGTGGCACTCCGTCGCGATCAGGTGCAGCAGCACTACTGCGGCGTGCGGCCGCTGCCGTTTGTGTCTGGCGATGCCCGATCACCGGCGGGGGTTACCCGTCGCCATCTGATCGTCCGTCATGACGATGCATCGCTGCCGCTGTGGTCGATCGTGGGCGGCAAGCTCACGACCTGCCGCAGTCTGGCAGAGACGGTCGCGGCCACGGTGCTCGCGGCGGTCGGCCTTCCTGTGCGGGGTACATCGCGAGAGCGGCCGCTGCCGGGGGCGTGCGGGGGGGCCTCGCGAGACGCGGTCGTGTCGGCATGCCGCGACCTCGCGGAGCAGGCGGGCGTGCCTCGGGCCGATGCCGGCACGGTCGCGGAGCAGACCGCCGGCCTGTTTGGATCACGGGCGGCGGCGGTCTGGCAGAGCGGCCGCGGTCTGGCTGCGCTTGGCGGTCCGGCTGCTCTGGGCTGTCCGGCTCCGCTTGGCGGTCTGATTCGCGGGGTCGGCCTGCCACGGGCAGCGGTGGGATTCTGCGTCCGCGAGGAGTGGGCCACGTCGCTCGATGACCTGATGGAGCGGCGGCTGATGCTGTCGTTTCACGAACGCCTCAGTCGCGAGTCGATCGCCGACGTGGCGGAGTCGCTGGTCGCCGCGGGTGGCCTGCCGCCGGATCACGTGGCAGCAGCCGTGGATGGATACGTGGCGAGACTGGAAGAACGGTATGGCCGGCGTGTGCCCCGCGCGAGCGATGGGCCGGGCTCGGCCGGTGGAACAAATTAGGAAGGGGTACGATGAACACCGTCGAACCATCCAAGACATGCATCCTTGCGGTCGATCAGGGAACCACGTCGAGCCGGGCGATCCTGTTCGACCGCCGTGGGGTTCCGCTGGCAACGGCGCAGGAGGAGTTTCCCCAACTCACGCGAACACAGCCCACGCGAACACAGCCTGCCGGTGCCGCCACTGAAGACGTGGCGATCGTGGAGCACGACCCGGAAGACATCTGGCGGTCGCAGCTCTCCTGTGCCCGACGGGTGCTTGAGTCGAGCGGCACCTCCGCAAATCGGGTGGCCGCCATCGGCATCACCAACCAGCGGGAGACGACGATCCTTTGGGATCGCATCACCGGCCGGCCCGTCGCGCCAGCGATCGTCTGGCAGAGTCGAGTGTCGGCGTCCATCTGCGGCCGCCTGCGGGCAGAGGGCATCGAGGACGACGTCCGTCGTCGCACCGGCCTGTTGCTCGACCCCTATTTTTCAGCCACGAAGATCATGCACCTGCTGGAGACGATGCCGGGGCTGCGGTCGCGGTGCGAAGCCGGTGAGATCCTCTTCGGCACCGTCGATACGTTCCTGATCTGGCGGCTCACCGGTGGCCGTGTGCATGCCACGGATGTCACGAACGCCAGCCGCACGCTCCTCTTCGACATCCACCGGCTCGACTGGAGCGACGAACTCTGCCGCCTCTTCGACGTGCCGCGGGCGATCCTGCCGGAGGTGCGGGCGTCGAGCGGCTCGTTCGGCGAGACCGATGCCGAGTGGCTGGGGGCGTCAATCCCGATCGCGGGATGCGCTGGCGATCAGCAGGCGGCGGCGTTTGGGCAGGGCTGCCTGCGGGCGGGCGATGCGAAAACCACGTACGGCACCGGGGCGTTTCTGATGTTCTCAACCGGGCACGAGCCGATGGCCAGCCGGCACGGCCTGCTCACCACGCCGGGCTGCACGTTCGCGACCGGCCGGTCGCCCGCTCCCGCCCCCGACTATTTTTTGGAGGGATCGGTGTTCGTGGCGGGCAGTCTGGTCGGCTGGCTCCGTGACGGGCTGGGGATGATCGGGAAGGCCAGCGAGATCGAGCCGCTGGCGCGGAGCGTGGCCGACAGCGGTGGCGTGATGCTCGTGCCCGCGCTCACGGGGCTCGGTGCGCCCCACTGGGATCCCTTTGCGCGGGGCCTCATGATCGGGATCTCGCGGGCCACTGGCAGGGGCCACATCGCCCGCGCGGCGATCGAGTCGATCGCCCTGTCGGTGGCCGACGTCGTCGACTGCATGCAGCAGGATGCGGGTGTGCGGCTGGGACGCCTGCGGGTCGATGGCGGTGCGAGCAGCAATGATCTGCTCATGCAGATGCAGGCGGATGTGCTCGGCCTGTCTGTGGAACGACCAGCCGTGCTCGAGACGACGAGTCTGGGGGCGGCGCTCCTGGCCGGCCTGGCAACGGGGTTCTTTCCCGACCATGCCGCTGTTGCGGAGGCGCAACGTGTGGAGCGGGTCTTCGAGCCGCAGATGGCCGAAGACGCCCGGACGCGGCTGCTCGCCCGCTGGAGGAACGCCGTCGAGCGGTCTCGCGGGTGGGCTCAGCCGGGGTGATTATCAGCGGACCACAGGGCCGTTGGCCGGCCGGCGATTCTCGGCGACCGTCGCACCGGACGTATACCGCTGCGGATTCGCAGCGAAGGCGTCGCGGGTTTCGGTGGAGGAGAAGAGGTAGGTCCGTGACTGATAGGTGACCCCGTAGCGACGCTGGCCAGGAGTGCTTTTCCCGACGTCGAATGCCAGGACGGGATCGTCACCGGAGAGGGCGGGGGCATAGCGGTCAGGGTCGGCCAGAAACGCCTTCTGCTGTTCGGCGCTCGCGAAGAGATAGGTTCGGCCGCGATGCCGCACTCCCCACTGGGCACGGCCCTCGACCCATGCTCCGCGTTCGGCGAGCGTGACCGGGCAGTAGCCCTCCAGACCGACCGGCATGGAGCCGTAGGTATCGGGCTCGGCCGGGGCGGCCGGAGCGGCAGGGGCTTGAGTGGAGGCGCTGGCCGCGGAGTTCGTACTGCTCGGGGTCGGCTTCGCTGCCACAGGCTTCGAGAACAGACTGAACGGCTTCTGGAGGGCCGCGAGCAACGACGAGGTGGTGGTCGGCTTCTGCGGCTTGGTCTCGGCGAGGGGCGTGGCTGAGCCATCGGCAGTCGGCTGCTCCGGCGTGGCAGGCCGGGGGTCTGTCGGGGCCTGCTGTGCGGCGACGGCCCGTCCGTCTGCGAGCGACTGGGTGCCCGACGCCGTCGCGATTCCGGTTGCACTCGCAGCGGGTATCGCCGCCACGGCAGCCTCCGGCTTCGCAGCCGTGGCTGTTTGGTTCTGCGGCGGCAGTCCCAGCCACGGTGCCGACCGAGCGGCCGCGGGTGAAGGAGCCGCAGGCGAGGTGGGGGCGGGGTCGATGGCGAGTGGCGACTGCGCGGCTGTGCGGCTGAGCGCGGAGTCGGCGGCGAGAGTAGTAGGGGCCGCTTGCGGGGCCACGTTCACTGCAGCCGGAGCGGCGGCCGGCATGGCTGGGGTGGTGGCTGCGGCATCCGGAAATGGTGCCGTTGCCACAGCGGCCAAAGACGCAGCAGCGGGAGCCGTCACCGACGCTGCGACCGACGGTGCGACCGACGGTGCGACCGACGGTGCCGTATGCGGGCTGATCGCAGTATCCCGAATCGTTGCTTCACGAATCGTGGTGTCGCGAAACGATGCGGCGATGGCAGATTCCGGTCCGCTGGCCGGAGCGGCATCATCACTGGCGAAGTCGGAGAGCATGCGGACCTTGGCGGCGACGGCACTAATTGCCTTGCCGCCCGGCGGCACGGTGCCGTGAATGTCGGTTGACGTGACCGCCCGCGCGACTCTGGTGTCGCCGCTTCCAAAAGACGGCAGCGCCCCCGAGCCGCTCGCGGGCATATCGGCGAATTCGCGGAGGCTGACGGACGTCTCTGACGGTGAGCCCTGCTCCGACGAGCGAGCGGCCGAGGCAAAGGCCGCCTCCTGCGCCGCCCGGGCAGCCGCGGCCACGAATCCAGCCGGCGTTTCGGGGAGTTCAAATTTCGAGAGCAGCCTGTCGTCGGCTGCGACTATGCAGGCGGTGGGCACTTTTGTGATGCCCAGGCGACGTGTCGCCTCGGGGTTGGCGTCAACGTCCACGCAGACCGGCTCGAAGCACGCCGTGATGAGGGCAACGGCTTCGTCGCTGGCCAGCGTTGTCCGGTCGAGGGTCGTGCTCGCCGAACTCCAACTCGCCGTGAAGATCGCCAGCACAGGGCGATGGCTGGCCTCGGATGCACGCCGGGCGGTCGCGAGATCCTGATGCCATGGCACGGCAGCAGAGGCGATCGCCGTCCACACGGGCGACAGTGCGAGCACGGCCAGGGTGGCCAGCAGGCGGCAGGTACGGGAGGAGATTGGCATTGGAATCACCATGCAGGTGGAAGACATCACTCCAGCCTCTGGGCCGCATCGGCCTCTGGGAACAACTGGCACCAGCGAACACACGAATCCGAAGGGGGCGACCCTCAGTCCGGGCGATGTATCGCCGAGCTGTTTGGTCGACCGCCTTCAGACCCGGAAGATGTATCGGTCGAATCAGTCGCAGGAATCAGACTGAAAACGCTGCCAGATCGGATTTGTGAGCAAAAAACAGTTATGCGGTCGCCCTTTTCCCCCTATCTTGCCAGGAGTCTCTTCGGGTCACGGATGGGGGCTCGCCGCCGCTTGACATTTTGGCGGAGGCAGAAGATACTTCCGTTTGACACGTTGAGACGGGGTTTTTCAACAGCGGCACAGCCGCCGTGTCAATCCCGAGGAATCTCCGAAAGATTTTTCGAGCTATTCGAATCTTTCGAGATAGGGGGCCTTTCCTTGGCCCACCCGGGATCTGATTCCGGTGTCCCAACCATTCACGTGGAATGTATGGGTACTGGATCGTGTGGGCTCTGAAGTCTGGGCCTCCGAACTACATCCTTGCGCTGATCCTCGAGTTGGATCCTGACGGGGTAAAAACCCCAGGGTCTGGCTTCCAGGACTGGTTTCAGGATCTGGTTTTTGTGGGTCTCGTTCGTTCGGTCTGTTCGATGGTCCGACCCTGACTGGTCGCGTTTTGCGGGCGGTTTGGTTGCCGGTTCCTTCGACGGTCCAAGCGAGTGTTGTCCGATCCTTTCATCCAAGGGTGTACTGTATCCATGTCGAAGCGGAGGCGATCGCGGGGCCGCGGTGGGTTTGGCGGACAAGGCGGACAGGGCGGGCCAGGTGGGCAAGGCGGGCACGCGCCGGGCGGTTACGCAGGCGCTGGTCAGGGGCAGGCCCATGGTGGCGGCGGCGGAGGCTACGGCGGTCGTCGTCGGCGGTTTCGTCGCGGCGGCGGTGGTGGTGGCGGCGGCCCGGTGCCGTCCGGGGCCGGCGCGGTTGATATGGAGGGGGACGGGATGCGGCCGCCGGACCTTGAGCCGGAGGTCACTGAAACGGGTGAACCGATTCCCCTTGAGCCTGGCAACGGCATTCTGGAGATGCACCCCAACGGATACGGGTTCCTGCGGAGTCCTGAAACCAACTACCAGCGTGAGCGGACCGATCCTTTCGTCCCCGCCACGATGATCGAGCGGTATCGGCTGCGCGAAGGCGTGTCGATCAAGGCCCTCGTGCAGCCAGGAAGACGGCAGCAGGGGCCACGGGTCCGTGAAATTCAGGAAGTGGAGGGGCTGTCGCCCGACCAGTATTCCAGCGTCAAGACCTTCGATCAGCTCACGCCCATCAATCCGGAGACGTGGCTGCGTCTTGAAACCGGCCAGCAGCCGATCACGACCCGCGTGATGGATCTTCTGACGCCGCTTGGCAAGGGGCAGCGAGCGTTGATCGTGGCACCGCCGCGCACCGGCAAGACCGTGCTCCTTCAGCAGGTATCGCAGGCGATCTCGACCAATCATCCCGATCTTCAACTCGTGATGCTGCTCGTTGACGAGCGTCCCGAGGAGGTCACGGACATGCGCCGGACCGTCAAGGGAGAGGTGATGGCCAGCAGCCTCGACTGTGACGTGGAGAGCCACGTACGGCTGTCGCAACTGGTGATCGAACGCTGCAAGCGGATGGCCGAGTCGGGCAAGGACGTGTTCCTGCTGATGGACTCGATCACCCGCATGGCCCGGGCCTTTAATAAGTGGGTCGGCAACACGGGCCGCACGATGTCGGGCGGTGTCGATATCAAGGCGCTCGACATCCCCAAGAAGTTATTCGCCTCGGCCCGCGTGTTCGAGGAAGGGGGTTCGCTGACGATCGTGGCGACGGCCCTGATCGACACCGGCAGCCGGATGGACGAACTCATTTTCCAGGAGTTCAAGGGTACGGGAAACATGGAACTGGTGCTCGACCGCAAGCTTTCGGACAGGCGGGTCTGGCCCGCGATCGACATCTCGCAGTCGGGGACGAGGCGTGAGGAGAAACTGCTCGATGCCAACACGCTGCACGCGGTCGGCATGCTGAGGCGGACGCTCTCCACGATGCACCATGTCGATGCCATGGAGCAACTCACGAAGCAGCTCGCCAAGTTCAAGAGCAATCGCGAATTCATTTCGCTGATTGCCAGTTCGCGTGCCGACGATTGACCAGCTGCTGAAGCCCTACCTGCTGAGGTTTTCCTGCTCAGAACCTTTCTGCTCAGGTCTTTTCGGGATGTGCGGTCCCGAGTCGGCCGAGCCAGTAGGCGTATTGAGGGTCGCCGTTTCGGAAGGAAAACACAGCGTCTGGCAGCCTCGATTCGTCCGGTCCCTCCGAACGGACCCTGACGACGATCGCGCCGTCGCTGCGTTTTTCGATCGTCACTCGATGATCGGGAATCCGCGAACTTTCCGGCGGCATTGGCATGGTGACCAGCTTTCGGATGGCATGGGTTCAGTTGACTGTGCGCCCGCAGCGTCCGGACTGGAAGTATGCCGCGCTTCGCGGACGGAATCCAGCCGGGGGAGTCGAGACGGTTGCGGCCCGTCCTTTTTTTGACACTCCGCGCACGGCATTCCTATACTTGGCATTCTCGCCGATTTCCCCCGGAGTTCACACGTATGACGCAGTATGCGTCGCTCGCCGACGATTTCTACGTCAACATGAATCTGGCCACGGAGATGGAACTTCCGGGCCAGCGGGAGACGATTCTGCACTTCTTTGAACGGGTGCAGAAACGCTTTCCCACGATGCGGAAGTTCTACTGCCGCGACAAGCGGGATTTCGTGCTGGAGGAGGAAAAGGATCAGGGGCGGTATCGCTGGGCGGCGGTCGAGTCCAAGCGGCTTTGTTCCGGTCAGGTGAATCCGTCGTCGCTCGATGCGGTGCTCGATCAGCACCGTCTGGTGCTCGATTTGGCGCCGACGTTCCTGTCGATCAGCCCGCTCGACTGTGAGGCGCTCGACGTGCTGTTTGGCTTCGATTTCGCCTTCCGCGGAAATCACAACGCGCTGCTGGCGGAGGCCCTCGGCGTAGGGCCCGCGTTTGACCGCGCGGCCGAGCTGCCCGGAGGGCGTGTCATCAATTACGAGCCGTCGCTGACGATCTCGCTCGACGAAGACTGCCGTGTCCAAGTTCGAGTCAGCACGGAGACCCGGACGAATGCGTTTCAGGTACGCACCGGCGACTTTAGCGAGGAACAGCTGAGCGTCTACGTCACGGCCCGGCAGTATGGAAGTCTTGAGCCGGGCACCACCTACGTGGAGGCGATGGACAGGCTGGCAACGCTGGCCCGCGAGGTCGTAGACACCTGCGTGGTCGATCAGATCCTGCGGCCGCTCGCCCGCACGATCTCGCTCAAATAGGAGTGGCGGAAAAGCCATCCCTGGCAGCGTCCATCCAAGCCCGTAGGGCAATCAAGGGAATGCGGGTGGCCTTGCGGGTTGGAACGCGGATTCCTCTCGCTTGCGCTTCGGGCTTGCATGGGAAGGGCTGTCATCTCGCGTTGGCACCAGCGTCCATCCAAGCCCGTTGCGCAAGCAAGGGAATGCGGGTGGCCGTTGCGGTGAAGCAATGCGGTTGCCACCCATCTCGCTACCGCTGATTACCCGAACGGCCGCCACGCCTCGAGTCGCGAGGCCTGTCTGATGAGCCGCCTCGCGGCGGGGAGTCACTCCGCGGCTCTCCCCCGCGACCACCACCGTCTCCCCCGCGCGGGGATCGGCTGCGGGCGTCGAGATTGCCGGCTATGACGATGCCAATCGCCTCCACCCAGCTCGGCACGTCGAGCACCTCGTTGAGGCCGCTCTCAATGATGCTGTCATCGTCGTCCGCCGGATGACGCTCGTCACGGCCGCGGCCGTCATGGCCGGCGTCCTCGATGCCGAGGAACTCCAGACCCTCGTCATCCTCCTCGCGTCCGCCTGCCACGGGCGCAAATTCATCGCGGCGACCGCGATCGAACGTGGATGCGGAACGACGCTCGTCTCCCGTGGTCCTACGGCCACGCCGTCCACGCCGGCCGCCTTCTTCACTCGAACGTCCTTCGCTCGAACGGCGTGATGGGGACCCCTCGCGGCTGCCCTCTGCAGGTGCGGTGGTGCCGCGAGCATCGCGACTCCGGCCTTCGCCGCGGCGGCGACGGCGACGGCGACGGCCACCCGATTCACCAGACTCGCGGTCATCACTGCGGGCCGTGCCGGACGGCTCACCGCCGTCATGCCGAGACGCATCGGGCCGCCCGGAGTCGGCTCCCGGCCTGGCGGGCGGTCGCATGCCATAACCAGCGGGCAACGGTTCGTCGTCAGAATCGTGGTCGGCAAAGCGGGGCGAGCTATCGCTGGCATCGAGGGCCGGTTCACCGCTTTCGCGGTCTGCCTGCGGCCGGGTGCCGACATCGCCGTCACGGTCGCCACGTCCGCGGCGGCGGCCGCCCCTCCGGCCACGTCGGCGGCGACGTCGCGGAGCCCCGTCTGCATCGCGGTCACTCTCTCCGGCCGGTTCCTGGCGATTGCGATCGTCGTCGTCGCCACCATCTGCAAGAGGCTGGCCTGCGCGTGCCGCCGGTTCTTCCAGCCGCTCATCCCTGGGCTCGCCAAAACCATCGTGATCCCGCGCGGCAATGGGCCTGCGACTGGTCGATGGTTCGTCGTCGGCACGGCCGGGAAGCGGACGGTCGCGGCCCTCCTCCCGTCCGTCCTCTCGGCGACCACGGCCACGGCCACCGCGTCGGCCACGGCGGCGTCGGCCACGGCCCTCGCCCTGCTCGTCTTCACGGTCGGCCCGCGGCGCGGCCCCGGGTTCGGTGCGGTCGCGAGAATCGGCCTCGGGACGATCAACGATGGGACGCTGACGGCTGGCCTCTTCGCCCCCGTCGCGATCACCTCCGTCACGCCTGGATGAACCCGCCGGTGGTCGGCTCTGCTGCTGCACGGGCTCTGCGGGCGGTCGGCGACGACCGAAGCCAAAGGAGAATTCATCCTGCTCCCGCTCGCTGCGGCGAGGCTGCGGCTCGTCTGTTGCCCGCGGTGCGGGCGAGGCCGGTGGCTGTGGCACTGGCGGCTGGGGCCGGCTGGTCTGCGGCGGCGCAGATTCGGCGGTTGGCTCGACCCCTAGCGATGACGCCAGCCCGCCCCAGTCGGAGCGGACGGCGGCTGCGGGCCTGTCTTCGCGAGGTTTCTGCGGCGGGCGTGCAGGTGTCGGCGGGGCCGAGGCGGCCGGACGAGACACACGCTCGGCGGCGGGGGTGGCGGCCGGCTTCGCGCCGAGTGACTCGGCCAGATTGGCCCAAGGATCATTCTTCTGTTCGGGCTTCTGCTCGTGTTCCGACATCATGCATTCCAGAGGGGATTGTTGTGTGGGGGCTTACGGAGGGCGGAGACCCCGGCGAAATGTCGCACGGGGCCGGTGCTGACCTCGATCCAGCCCGCAAGATACTACAAATCCCGCCAACGTGGCAGCCGGCCTGCGATCGCCGCCGGCAAGGCCATGCTTTTCGCCCTGCTGGTTACGGCGTCGGGAGACGGGATAGCGCCCGGATCATGCTGCCGTTGTCGGCCACGTCGAAGAGCGGACGATAGGGGCTGGCCAGGCCCCGGCGGGCGCGGCCCGCTGGGTACCAGACGAGGTTGGCCGAGAGGTTCCAGGCCGAGGGCGTGAAGGTCACGCTCGTCGTGCCGAGTTGGACCGTCTGCGACTTGTCGGGCAGCAGGTAGGTAAACGTGCCCTCGAGGGCGAGCGACCGCGACATCGGAGCACGGATCGTCGAGCCGACCACGCCCTGGCCGTTGCCCGAGGCACCGCCCCAGACCCGCGCCTCGTTGGCGTCGCCGAAGTGGAGTCGGTAGAAGGCGGTGTAGAGGTCAACCGTGCTGGCCACGCCGGGCGACACACCGGTTGGCGAGAACGAACTCTTCTGCTCGGTGGCATTGAAGGCGCCCCAGAAGCCGAGTTCGTGATAGCCCCAGACATAGCTCAGTTCGCCACGGATCTGGGCCACATCGACGTTCTCGAAGTAGCTGTCGCTCAAGTAGTCGTACACCGCACCGCCCTGCAGGCCGCGTCCCTCGAAGGCCCGCGTGAAGAAGCCGGTGGTGACGAAGACCTGATCCCGCGCGTTGGCCCGCAACGGTCCCGTGCCGTCGTTGATGGTGGGCTGCTGGAAGTTCGTCTGCACACCCCGGGCACCAAGCTGCCAGCCGATGCCGAACGCGTTCCAGAAGGGCATCGACCAGTTCACGTATTCGTTGGTGCCGTAGTTGCCGAGGAGGCCGAAGTTGGACTGATTCTGGAAGGCCGTGATACCGGCACCCGCACTGAAATCGCGATACCATCTCCAGCCGTAGTAGGGCTTGCCGAACTGCCGCAGCCAGGCGCAGACCCGGCCGTCATGCGGCCAGCAGGTGAGGAAGCCAGGCGACTCCTCGCAGGCGAACGGATCGTCGTAAAACGATTCCACGTGCAGCTGGGTGGGATACTCGCCCATCCACATGCCACCGTCCGCCGGCGACATCGTCCCATCGGTGTACTCGCCACCATAGCCCTGACCGCCCATGGCATCGGGGCCCATCTCCATCATCTCCGACGGCGTGGTGTTGATGATGATCGACGGCTCCTCGGCCGTCGGGATCGATTGGGAGTCGATCGGTGTCGGCAGCATCTGATTCGGCAGGCCAGTGGCTGGGAGCCGGCCGGGCAGCGAGCCATCGTCGATCGCAGCGGCCTGCGGGGCCCGGGCCATCACCGAAGGCAGGCCGTCGGTGTTCATCGCGAGGCGGTCGGTCCGCTGGCTAGTCGGCCGGCTGGCTGTCGCGTTGAACCGTGGCGCCAGGCCACCGCCAAGCGGCGCGGCGGCGACCGTGTTCGGACGCCGAGGACTGCCTTCAACGGCAAGCACTGGTCGGCCAGCATCGCCCTGGGGAGTCCGGAACAGGCTGACATCGCCCATGCTGGGCAGGGTCAGCTGGCCGTTGTTCATGAAGGTCGAGCCGGAACGCCCGGGCACGCGGTTCTCGCTCCTCCAGTCGCCCATCTGGCCTACAGACCGAGCCTGACGTGGGACGGATGGCTGATTCTGCACGGGTCGCCGACGCGGCGCGACGGCCACGGCTGGCACGCCGGCGGGCAGGCCCACCGAGGCTGGCGGAGCCGTGATCGGGGCGGGAGCAGTGGCCACGGGCTGCGTGGTGGCGGTGACTGTGGCGGGCATGCCGCCGGAAGGCGTGACGGTCGCCTGGGGGACCGGCTTTGCCGTGGATGAGGCGCTGGCCGGAGCCGCCGTTGTGCCGCTCGGCTGGCTTGAGGTGGCTGCACGATGGGGCGTCCATCGCAGTTCGCCCTGCCCGCCTGCGGCAGCGGTGGCTGGCTGCTGCGACCAGGCGAGGCCATTGCCCAGCAGGGCAAACGCCAGTGACAGGCCAACGAGGTGTCGCAAACCTTGCGAAACGTGCATGACAGACTCCTTCCAATCCGGCGATACGGCGGGAATGGCCCGGCCGCTATTCGGCAATCGGAATAGGTATCGTCATCCACACAACCAAAACTTCCGCCAAAATCGACGTGATCAGCAGGCTTTTCCTAGCTTGCGCAGTCGATTCCTAGCTTGCGCAGTCGAGCGCGGCAGAGAGGTCTGCAATCAGGTCGGCTGAGTCTTCGATGCCACAGGCGAGGCGAATCATGTTGTCGGAGATGCGGAAAGTCGCCCGTTCGGCTGGCGAATAGTTCCAGTAGCTCATCACGAGCGGCTGCTCGATGAGCGATTCCACACCGCCCAGGCTGGGGCCGATTCGTGGAATTTTCACGGCATCGATCACTCGTGCCGTCTGCCGCCAGTCGGCGTTTTTCACGAAGAAGGTCACCAGACCGCCGAAGCCCCGCATCGTCCGGGCGGCCAGGGCGTGATACGGATGGCTCTCCAAACCGGGATAGAGCACCCGCTCCACCCGCGGGTGCCCTTCCAGGAAGCGGGCTACGGCCAGACCGTTGGTGTTGTGCCGTTCCATCCGCAGGGCGAGCGTCTTGAGACCACGTTCGAGAAGATAGGCGTTGTGGGGGGAGTTTACGCCACCCATGATGCCGCGGAGGTGGCGGACAGGCTCCAGCTTCTCCTGCCCACCGATAACGACGCCCGCCAGCAGGTCGTTGTGCCCGCCGAGATATTTCGTCGCTGAGTGCAGCACGAAGTCCACGCCCAGTTCCAGGGGCCGCAGGTTGTAGGGCGTGCAGAGCGTGGCATCGATGAGCGAGAGCACGCCGTGGCGGCGGCCGATGTCGGCGAACCGCGCGATGTCGACGACGCTCAGATGCGGATTGGTGGGGGATTCGCTGACGATGAACTTGGTCCGGGGCGTGATCGCCGCCTCCATCGCCGCGTAGTCGCAGGTCGGCACTTCGCGGAATACCACGCCAAATCGGGTGAGATGCTTGCGGCAGAACTCCCGGCTCCGGTGGTAGCACTCATCGAAGAAGATGATCTCCTCGCCTGCATTCAAATGAGCCATCAGCAGGCCGACCAATGCCGCCATGCCGCTGGAGTAGAGCACGGCTGACTGGCCCCCCTCGATCGCTGCCAGTTTGTCTTCGACGACCCGCTCGCTGGGATTGCCGTAGCGACCATACTCCTCGCGGGGCTGCTTCTCCTCGATGAAGTCGATGATCGACTGCGTGTCGCGGAAGGTGTAGGTGCTCGACGCGAAGATCGGGTCGGTGATCGAGAAGCCCGGCTTTTGCCGGGCCTCGCCGGCATGTACGGCCGTCGTGGAAGGGCCGAGAGCGGGGACGGCTGAGCCGGTGACGTCGGGGGTGAGCATGCCGAATCCTACGGGAAAGATGATGTAGTTGAGTCTAGTTGAGCCTCGTGAGGCCGACAAGGAACATGCCGTGGTGGCGTCAAATGGCAACGCACCGCCGGGACGGCAAAGGTTCCGTCGCTCGGAGATTCCGACTTGTCACCCCGGTTGGAATGGCAGGCACAATAAGTCGGACATCCTCCTCGTCTCCTCCACCTTCGCCGATCCCGGCTCCGCTCCATACCGGGCCCCCTTTCATCCAAGCCCGCAGCGCAAGCAAGGGAATGCGGGTGGCTCCAGCGGCGATGGAACGCGGATTCCTCTCGCTTGCGCTTCGGGCTTGCATGGAAAACCGCCCTGATCGGTACACTCATCGGCCATGAAGAAAAAGCAAAAAAATCGTGCCCTTGAGTCGGCTCCAGCTGCGGGCGAATCGGCTCCGCGGCCGCTCACGCCGCCCCGTCGCGTGTGGATTGGGGTCGCCTCGTTGCTAACAGCGGTGGCACTCGTCCAGGGCGGCTGGCTCGAGCCAATCGTGGGTGCCGTCGTCGATCAGGCCGTACGGAACATCATCTCGCTCATCCTCTGCTTCTCGGCGTTGATGACGACGCTGCTCTGGTTTCTGCGCGAGAGCGGCCACGCGCCGGCGGTGAAGCGGGGCGTGCTCGGCTGCCTGCTCGGTGCGGTAGCGCTCGGTGCTGCGGTGCTGCGGATCGAGCGGGTGTCGGGGGATCTCGTGCCCGAGTTCGCTTTTCGCTGGAGTCCGTCCCGCGACCGACTGCTGCCGCAGCATGGGGGTGGGCCGCCTGCACTGCAGGGCGAGGCCGTCGCTGCCGCACCCTGGCAGGCTACGGCCAGCGATTTTCCTAGATTCCTCGGGCCGACCGGGAGCGGTGGTGTCGATGCTCCCACGCTCGATCCCGACTGGCTTGCGCGGCCGCCGCGGCAGCTTTGGAGGCGGCCGATCGGCGCCGGCTGGAGTGGCTTTGCCACCTACGGCGACCATGCGGTGACGCTCGAGCAGCGCGGTGATGACGAAATCGTGTCGTGCTGTTCTGTGACCACCGGTACGCCTGAGTGGACGGTTCCTGTGAAGGGGCGGCATGAGACGGTGCTCGGCGGTGCCGGACCGCGGTCCACCCCGACGATTCGTGACGGGGTTGTCTATTCCCACGGTGCGACAGGATGGCTGCACGCGATCGACGGAGCGACCGGCAACGTGCTCTGGAAGAAGAACGTGCTCGACGAGTTGGGCATCGATCCCGTGGCCCACGCTGCGATGGTGTCTTGGGGCAGAGCGGGGTCGCCGCTGGTCACTGCCGATCTTGTGATCGTGCCCGCTGGCGGCCCGCGAACGCGGCGATCGGCCCAGGATCCGGAGTTCCTCTCGCTCGTGGCCTTCGACCGCGCGACGGGAGAACGTCGTTGGATCACTGGCGACGAGCAGATCAGCTATGCGTCGCCGCAGCTGGTCGCGTTTGGTGGCCGCGAGCTGATCCTTTGCGTCAACGAGGGGCATGTCGCCGGGTACGATTTGGCCGACGGCCATGAGATCTTTGAGCATCCCTGGCCGGGCCACTCCAACTCCGATGCCAGCTGCTCGCAGGCGGTGCCGGTCGGCGATCGTCGGCTCTTTGTCTCCAAGGGCTACGGCATCGGGGCGGCGGTCTTCGAGATCGAGAAGAGCGACGTCGAGCCCTGGACGCTCCGTGAGGTCTGGCGGAATGCCGGCCTGATGAAGACGAAGTTCACGAATGTCGCCATCCATGAGGGCCATGCCTACGGCCTCTCCGATGGCATTTTGGAGTGCGTGCGGCTTGACGATGGAACGCGGCGTTGGAAGACCGGTCGCTATGGCCAGGGGCAACTGCTCCGCGTCGGGTCGCTGTTGCTCGTGCAGGCGGAGCCGGGCGAAGTGGTTCTCGTCGATGCGTCGCCCGAGAAACATGTCGTGCGGGGCCGGCTGGCCGCGATCGACGGCCAGACCTGGAATAACCTATGCCTCTCGGGCAGCCGACTGCTCGTGCGGAATGCGGAAGAGGCTGCCGCTTATGAATTGCCCGTTGTGATAAAGGCGAGCGAGCCAGATGTGCCGGCCGCGACTGCCACGGGAACGACGCCGTGACCGACCTGACTGGACGGACAGCGCTGGTCACCGGTTCGACCCACGGCATCGGCCGCGAGGTGGCGGTGACGTTGGCGGCGGCGGGGGCCAGCGTGGCCGTGCATGGCCGCTCTCGAGACGCAGCTGACGAACTGGCCGCGGTACTGGCCCGGGATAATCGCCACGCCGGCACGTTCCTTGCCGATCTCGCCGACATCGCTGCCGTGGAGCAGCTGATCGCCGACGTCACCCAACGGCTGCCGAACATCGACACGCTGGTGCTCGTGGCCGGGGTCGACGTGCTCACCGGGCCGGCGGCGAAGTGGAGCTTCGAACAGAAGCTCGACCAGCTCCTGCGGGTGGACGTCGCCTCCACGATGCTCCTCGCGCGGGGTATTGGCAGATGGATGCGGGATCGCGAGGGGGGCTCAATCGTGACGATC
>CANHCU010000066.1 GCA_947459185.1 Planctomycetaceae bacterium
GTGAGGTCGGGCGTGACGCCCAGGATCTGCTGAGCGCCGCCGAGCGACAGCCGGAAGCCGGTCATGACCTCGTCGAAGACCAGCAGCGCGCCATGGGCCTGCGTCAGCCGCCTGGCAGCGTCGAGAAACTCCCGCGTCGGCACGACCAGCCCCATGTTGCCGACCACCGGCTCCATGAGGACGGCAGCGATCGCGTCGCCGTTGACGGCAAACGCGGCCTCGAGTTGCGCGGGCTCGTTGTATTCGAGCACGATCGTGTCCTGCGCCGTGCCGGCGGTCACGCCTGGCGAATTCGGCACGCCAAGCGTGGCGGCCGCCGAGCCCGCGGCCACGAGCAGACTGTCGGCATGGCCGTGGTAGTTGCCGGCGAACTTGATCAGTTTGTCGCGGCCCGTAAAACCGCGGGCCAGCCGCACGGCACTCATCGCGGCTTCAGTGCCGGAGCTCACCATCCGAACCTTCTCGATGCTCGGCACGGCGTCGATGATCAGCTCAGCAAGACGGCTCTCAGCCTCGGTCGGTGCGCCGTAGCTCGTGCCCGTCTGGAGCGCCGCCTCGATCGCGGCCACGACTCTGGGGTGGCGGTGGCCGAGGATCATCGGACCCCACGAGCCGATGTAGTCGAGGTAGGTGGTGCCGTCGATGTCGGTCAGCCACTGGCCGTCGGCACGGGCGAAGAAGATCGGCTCGCCGCCGACGCCGCCAAAGGCCCGCGCTGGTGAATTGACGCCGCCGGGAATGAGCCCGCGGGCCCGCTGGAAGGCGGTTCTGCTGGCTGAGCGTCGATCGGAATGGACTTCGTGGGCAGGGCGGAGGATCGAGGCCATTGTGTCAGTTGGTTTTGGGGGTATCGATGGCGGCGGGCGGGGTGTTTGTCGCGGGGCCCCTCCCCGTGATTGGGGCAGCTGGCTGGTTGGCGAGTTCACGCTTGGCAAAGGCCACGGCCTCGGCTGCGTGGGGTCGCCTGGCATAGACCTCTACCACGTTTTCGAGGATCACACGGCGTTGTGTCTCGAACCTGTTTCGAGCCGCCTCGTCGTTGGCGATGTCAGCTCGGGCGGCGAGCGAGGCCGCATCAGCCAGCAATTCGCCGATCCGTTTCGCGTCATCTCTCTGCTCGGCCAACGCCTGCGGGCGAAGTTGCTCGAGCTTTCGACGGGCCAAATCGAGCCAGAGGTTCGATTCGGCGTCGTTGCCCGTGTCGGCGGTCCCGGAACCATGCACCGCCAGCATTGCTTCCAACGACTTCACGCAGGCCGAAGGTCCATTTTCCTCGCTCGTCATGGCGGCGCGGTAGTCGCGTTCCAAGGGCTTGAGTTCTTTGTCGCTCCGCGAGCGGCGGCGGGCCCGTCGTTCAAGGAGGTCGAGGTCGAGCGTGCGTTTCAGTTCTTGAACGCGGGCCACCCGCGGGTCGCTGGCATGCGTGTCGAGAAATCGCTCCATCTCACCGCGCACGTCCCGCAGGTCGCCGTGCTCGTCGTTGGCGACGGCCATGATCCGCTCGTATACCTGATCGGCAGAGGGCGTTTTCAAGAACAGCCAGGCGATCCCTGCCAGTGACGCCGCGACCACGGCGGCCGTGAGCCCCTGCCACACGAGTTGCCACAGCTGCTCGCGTCGCTCCTTCTCGGCGGCGGCCCGCTCCACCTCGGCGACGGTGATGAACTGATTGCGTGCACTCCGATCGACCTGCGTCGTCGCCGAGGCGACGTCGGTGGGCAGGCGAGACGATGCCGCGGGTGATGCAGCCGAGGCGGCAGTGTGTGGCCGGGGCGGTGGGGCGATCGGGTTTGGAAGTGCCTGGGTGGGGGCCAGCAGATCGATACCTTCGCCCGCATTCCGGCGGACCGGCGGCTTTCCCGGCAGAGTGACAGGGCCTGTTGCGGCGACGCCATCGACCGGACGGGTTGGCTTGTTGCTCCGATCCAGGGCCGTGGGGCCGGGAGCGGCGTTGCGAGCCGGCGGGATCGGGCGAGCGGGCTGGGGTTTGCCACTGCCTTGAGAGGGCGATGGGACAGCGGCCACTGCGGTGCCGGACGTTCCATCATGCAGCGTCTCGATCGCGGAGAGCAGGCGACCGGCTGCCAGGGCACTCGCCGGCCGCTGCGCGGGGTCTTTGGAAAGTAGACGCGCGATCAGTTCATCAAGCTCGGCCGGCACGTCGGGCACGAGCGACGCCACCCGCGGAGGAATCACCCGGCGTTGTTTGTCGATGATCTCGGTGAGCTGCCCGCCGCGAAAGGGCGGAGCACCGGTCAGCATCGCATACATCACGAGCCCCAGGCTGTAGAGGTCGCCGCGATGGTCGGTCGGCCGGCCCGTGGCCTGTTCCGGTGCCATGTATTCAGCCGTGCCGACAACGTGGCCAAGCGCCGTGTGGGCGACGCCACCAAAGAGCTTCGCGATGCCGAAGTCGGCCAGCTTCACGGTCACTCTCTCAACGCCGGTTACCGTGGCCCCGGTGGCCTGAGGCGTGGTCGCCGCCTGAGGCGTGATCGTCATCGGCAGTTGGTCGGCCACGAGCAGATTGGCCGGCTTGAGATCGCGGTGCACGATTCCGTGGTCGTGGGCGACCTTGAGCGCCCGTGTGATTTCGACCGCCACGGCGATCGTCTCCCGCCAGGTGAACCGGCGGCCCGCCCGCAGGATCTGCTCGAGGCTCTTGCCACGGACCAGTTCCATTGCGAAGAATGGCTGGTCATCCTGCTCGCCAAACGCCAGCAGTCGGACGATTCCGGGATGACGCAGGTTTTTGAGCGCGTCGATCTCGGCCTCGAACCGCGACCGCAGTCCCTGGTCATCCGCCAGATGAGACGCGAGCACCTTCACCGCGACCGTATCACCGGACGTCGTATCAACCGCCTCGTAGACCGCCCCCATCCCACCGCGGCCGAGCCGGGACTTGATCTCATAGGGGCCCAGTTGGGTGGGGTTCATGGTGGCATTGTAGCCACCCGGAGGGCTGGTCGGCATGCCCGGATTTCTGAAATGGGGGGCTTGTGTACAACTTCGATCATGAACACCTCGACCTCCACCCGATCAGCGGCCTGGGAATCTCCTGCCGGCTCGACCGTCCTGCTGCCGCGGACCGAGAACCAGGCACTCGGCCTTGCCCGGTATTGCATCGACTTTCTCCGGTCGCACAAGGCGGCTGCCGCGGGCATCGGTCGCGCGACGCTTGACCGGGTGGAGCAGTTCCATCTCGACAGCGTCGGGTGTGGCGTGTCGGCGCTGGCACACCGGGCCAATGCCCCCACGGTGCTGCGGCGGGAGGCGCTCGGCACGCTGCCGGCCACCGGTAGCCGCGGCGGCAACTGCTTCGGCTCCGCCCGACCGTGTGCCGTTGAAAAGGCGGTCGCCGCGAATGCCTCGGCGGTCCGCGAGTGGGATTCCAACGGCACGAACTTTGGCTACGACGCCGCCAAGGGCCGCATCGCCGGCGAGTTTGGCCACAACGACTTCTATCCCGTGGCGGTTGCCGCCGCGCGGGAGGCGGGCCTCGATGGCGATGCCACGCTTCGCGTGATGCTGCTCATCGACGAGATCCGCGGCCGGCTGGCCGAGGTCTTTGCGCTGCGAAAATACTCGATCGATCACGTTCACCACGGCGCCGTCGCCTGCGCGGCGGCTTTTACGGCAGCAGTCGGCGGCACGGTGGATCAGATCGAGTCGGCGATCGGAATGGTGGTCGCCCACTACGTGCCCTTTCGGGCGATCCGGGCCGGCCACCAGCTCTCCGACAGCAAGGGGGCGTCGGCCGCGCTCTCGGCGGAGGTGGCAGTGATGAGTGCCCGGCGGGCCCTTGCGGGCTTTCTGGGCCCGCGGGACGTGTTTCGCAATCCGCTGGCGATCTACCGGCTCAACGAGCCCTGCCCCGATGGCCAGAGCCCGTTCGATCTGGAGCTTGGTGTGAGTGGCGACGCCTTCGCGATCCATGCCATGCACTTCAAGCTGGGGCTCTATGAACATCAATCGGCAGGCGCCATCCAGGCGATCGTCGATGCGTGTGCGGCCCGGCCGCAGCTGGCCCGCGACCTGGGCCGCATTCGGGCAATCCGCGTGAAGATCTATGAGCCGGCCTATTCGATCATCGCCGATCCGGCCAAGCGGACCCCCACCACCCGGCAGTCGGCAGATCATTCGCTGCCATTTATTCTCGCCAAGACGCTGCTCAAGGCCCATGCCTTTGCGGTCAAGCCCCGCGAGGCTGCGGCGTCGGAAGAAGTCGCCGGCTGGGAGTCGCTGATGCTGCTGCCGGATGATTACTCCGATGCAGCGATCGCTGATGCGGACATTCGCCAGCTCATCGATCGGATCACGATCGAGCATGGTGGCCGGGAGTACGACACGCTCTATCCGGATGGCATCCCGACGAGCGTCGAGATCGACCACGAGTCACTTGGGCTCCTCGGCGGCGAACTCGTGCGGTATCCGCTGGGACATGCCCGGTCTGACGCCGATCGCACGGCCGCGGTCGTGGCCCTCAAGTTCGACCGGCTCGTGGCGGCAGCGGTGGACGATCCCGTGCGGCTGCGCGAGCGGCTGCGGGTGGCCCGACGGAGCCCTGAAGAGATCGCGGAGCTGTATGCGTTTCCCATTCACGGGTGTGATCCCGGTTGACAAACCTGTAGGAGTCTCCTCCCGCCATGTCGTTGACGTGGTGGCGCGCGCCCTGGGCATGAAGTCGGTCGGCCATGCCGGCACGCTCGATCCGCTCGCCAGCGGCGTGGTGATCGTCTGCGTGGGCCACGCGACGAAGCTCGTTGACTACGTGCACGAGCTGCCGAAGCACTATGCCGCCACGTTTCTGCTGGGCCGGTCGAGTCCGTCCGACGATTTCGAGACGCCGATCGAGGAAGAGGCAGATCCCATCCGGCCGTCGGCCGCGGAGATCGAGGTGGCAGCCGGAGCGTTTCGCGGCGACATCCTGCAGCGGCCCTGCGACTACTCGGCCGTACACGTGGACGGAAAGCGGGCCTACCGGCTGGCGCGGAAGGGCCGGCCGGTCGTACTGAACTCCAAGCCCGTGCGGATCGACAGGCTCGCGATCACGAGCTACGACTGGCCGCGACTGGCCGTCGAGATCGAGTGTTCGTCGGGTACGTTCGTGCGGGCGCTCGGCCGCGACTTGGCAGAGAGTCTCGGCACAAAGGCGGTGATGGAGTCGCTCGTGCGGACGGCTGTCGGGCCATTTGCATGCGCGGCGAGCATCCCGCTCGATGCGATCACGCCGGAGACGGCCCGGGCGGGCTTGCTGCCTGCCGCGACCGCCATCGCGCATCTGCCGAGTGTGGTGCTCGGGGAACACGTACTCTCCTCCGCCGTTCGTGGCGGACTCGTGCCGCTCTCCGAAGGCACGGCTCCCGGCGTCGCCGCCCTCGATGCCTCGGGGCAACTCATCGGTATCCTCAAGCGTCTCGAGTCGGGCAGCTACCGGCTGCGTCCGAATTTTCTTGGCGAGGGGTGAGGGGCTTGCCCTTGATGGCTTGTGGGATTGTATACGTATGTATACATTTCTGGTCGTACCGCCCGCGTGATCTGGTTTGTGCAAGGCTCGGGAGAGTAGAGTGCATGGACTCGTCCACCTCAGTAGCCCGCTCGTCGCCCCAGTCGGAGAAATCCTCATGGCATCGATCGAATCGATTACGACTGCCGAAGACCTGCTCCATGCTCAGGACGTCGGCAGGTGTGAACTGGTGCTCGGAGAGTTGGTCATGATGTCGCCGGCCGGCTCGCGGCACGGCGCGGTTGCCATGCAGATTGGTGAGCACATGTCGAGGTATGTGAAGCACCACGCACTCGGGATGGTGTTCGCTGCCGAAACCGGGTTCATCATCCATCGCAATCCGGATACCGTGCGGGCGCCAGACGTTTCCTTCGTTCGGACAGAACGGTTGGCGGACGGGATTCCGATTGGCTTCTTTCCCGGTGCGCCGGACCTCGCCGTTGAGGTGGTCTCGCCAGACGATCGTCCGGCCGAACTCGCTGCCAAGGTGGCGGGTTGGCTGGAGGCAGGATCGACCGCGGTCTGGGTCGTTGATCCCGGCAGACGGAGCGTCGCAGCGCACCACTGTGATGGTCGTGTGGAACTGTTTGGGGCCGGGGACGTTCTTGCCGGTGGCGGCTTGCTGCCAGGGTTTTCACTGCCGCTCACGAGCATCTTCGTGTGAATGCGTCTGAGCGAGGTTCTCGATCACGCGACGTTACGCCCGTGCCTCTTTGCGGAAGGCGGCGGGGGTCGTTTGGCGGTGTTTCGTGAAGATCCGCGTGAAGTAGTAGCGGTCGCCGAAGCCGCACTCGCGGGCGATCTGCTCGATGGAGTGGTCGGTGTGTCGCAACAACTTCATCGCGGTGTTGAGACGTATTTCGAGCAGGTAGCGCATCGGTGTGAAGCCGGTCGTGCGCAGCACGAGTTCCGAGAGGCTGCGTTCGGTGAGACTCGTCGCCTCTGCTAGGTCGTGGAGCGTCACGCCACCCGAAGATTGCTCGTGAAGGACCCGCAGCACGCGGTCGGCGTCGACGCCGAAGAACCCGGGCGCCTGCAGTTTCGGCAAACGATCTCTCACGGCCAGCGACAAGAGGTCGATCAGATCGAGCGTCGTAGCCGCCGTGTGGTCGCTTGACCGGCCCTTCTCGATGGTGGCGGGGCAGGTCGATGCCAAGAGCGCGAGCATCCGCCGCGAGGGCTGGATCGGAAAGATGCCCGGACGGAGGGCGTCACCCACGCCGGCCACTTCAAAGTGGATGTACCACTTCGCGAAGCCGGGTTTGCATTCGGTGGAAAACGTCGTGTGGGGCGGTAGGAGCAAGAGCATTCCCTTGCGAACGTCGTGGGTCTCGCCGGCGTGGACCAGTCGCGCCCGCCCCGCGGTCGGCCAATAGAGGGCCCACTGCTTCGTAATCGCGTCGATCATCCGCCATTCCGCGAGTCGGGCGTGGCGATGGAGCAGCACCTCGATGCCGCCAACCGGCAGGTCGGCATTCCGCCGGCCGCGGATGCGGTGCGGGATGACGGGCGGGCCATAGTCAACGTCGATGCGGGTGTCGGGCATGGGGCGGAAAAACACACAAGTTCGCAGCGGGCGGTCCATTTCGTCGCCATCGAGCGGCCTTTAGAGTCTACCTCCAGCAGAATCAGTGGGCATGCGAGACATCCCCTTTTCGTATGACGGATACGGTCGTTTTTATGAGATGTTTCATTCAGTCCTGTGTGTCGGCAGCGGTCCTTCTCTGCGGGGGGCTGGCGTTTGCGGCGGAGCAGGTGCTCGAGACCCCGGCGCAGCTCTGGGCCAGCTACGACCCCAATGCGGGGGATTTCAACGAGGAGATCGTCCGCGAGGAGGCGAGGGCCGGGATCTATTTCCGCGAGTCCTACATCAGCGCCTACGTGTGGGGCGAGGAAATTCGTGTCTATTGTCTTTATAAGGTGAAGGCCGGAGCGGTGAATGCCCCCGGACTGCTCAGCGTGCATGGCTGGATGGGGTCCGCATCGATTCCCCAGGACTACGTGAACGACGGCTGGGCCGTGATGTCGTTCGACTACTGCGGCAAGACGGGAGAACGCAAGCACTTCACGAAATACCCGGAGGCTCTCCGGCACGGCAACATGGACCGCAACGTCTGCGGTCCTGTGAACAGCCAGACCCTCGACGGCAAGCCGATTACCAATCCAAGGCAGACCTCCGACTCCATCTGGTATGCGATCGAGCGCCGGGTGCTCAGCTATCTCGAGCAGCAGAATGAGGTCGACCGGTCGCGGCTTGGTGCGCAGGGCTATTCCTATGGCGGCACGCTGATGTGGCCGCTGGGCACCGACCCGCGGGTGAAGGCGATCGTGGCTTTCTTCGGAATCGGCTGGAACGAGTATTACCGGTCGAAGCAGGTGTGGATGTACAACGTGCCCTACGTCGAACCGCCGAAGACATCCGGCGAGGAGATTTATCTTGCCGCGGTGGCACCGGAGGCCTATGTGCCTGCCATCACCGCGCCGACCCTGTTCCTGAATGGCTCCAACGATCATCACGGCGGCCACGAACGCGGGCTCGAAAGCTTCAAGCGGTTCAAGCCTGGCGTGCCTTGGGCGTTCGCAGTCCAGGCCCGCGGCCATCACGACACCGACAAGGTGGGGCAGGACGCGAAACTCTGGCTGGAGAAGTATGTGCTGGGCAAGGAGATCGCCTGGCCCGAGCATCCGCGGTCTGAAATCAACCTGGATGCGGAGGGCGTGCCGCAGCTCGTCGTGATGCCAGCGGCGGCCGACCGCGTGAAGAAAGTGGAAATCTTTTACGCACTCAAGAACCCGTGCAGCTTCAATCGCTCGTGGCGGGATGCGGCGGCTGTGCGGCAGGGAGATCGCTGGGTGGGCACGCTGCCGGTGCTGAACGTCGAAGACTATGTATTTGGCTACGCGAACGTTACCTACGACAACACGATTGTGCTGTCGACAGACTTCAACGCTGCGATTCCATCGAAGCTCGGGAACGCCAAGGCCACCGACAAGCCGTCCGACGTGATCGCGAGCAGCAGCTATGGCGAGTGGACGAATGTGGCCGAGGTCGAGGGCCCCAAGGGCATCAAGGGCTTCCGGTCGACCAACAACCAGCGGGGCTCGGGCACGGAGCAGCTCTACGATCCCAAGTGGCGGGCACCGGCGAACGCCTCGCTCGGCTTCAAGTTCTACTGCACGGAGCCGCAGACGGTGATCCTGTCGGGAGGCGACCACAACCAATACGCCGTCACGCTCCAGATCACAGCGTCGGACGAGTGGCAGGAGATGGTGGTGCCGGCCGAGCGGCTGATCAGCAAGTTCGACCAGAAGCCGCTGAAGGACTGGTCGGTCGTGGGGAATCTCCAGTTGCAGCCGAAGGTTGGCTCGGACCTGACGAAGGTACTGTTCGCGGAGTTTCGCTGGGTGCCGGGCGGCGATAAGTGAGCCACCACGAATGCGGAAAAACACACAAGTGGCAGCGGGAAAATACATTTTCTCGGCTTGCAGATCGAGCTATAACAAAAAAGCAAAGGTCAGCGTTCGAGTGAGTCACCGCTGCGGCGGGCTTCGTTTGGGGAGGGTTTCACATGATGAGTGACGTTCGTAATGTGCTCGCTGATCGGCCGACGTTGCGCGGTTTTACGCTGGTCGAACTTCTGGTTGTGATCGCCATCATCGGCACGCTCGTCGGCCTGCTCCTGCCTGCGGTGCAGGTGGCCCGCGAGGCAGCAAGGCAGAGTGCCTGTCAAAACAACCTCAAGCAGTTGGGGATCGCAGTTTACAATTACGAGAGCGTCAACAAGCGACTGCCGGGGCACCACTATCCCTATGAATTTAGGGTGTTGATGAATGCGGGCACCACCATCACCCATGGCGACAGCGTGGGCTGCTTTCTCTGGTTGTTGCCCTTCGTCGAGGAGCAGAAGACCTATGACGACTGCGTCACCGCCTTCAAGGTGAACAATGCAAACGGGCGAGGGGGCGCGTTTGCAAGACAAATCGGCGTTTTTCTCTGCCCTTCGGAACGGTTTCGGCGATTGGCACCCCTCGGTATCGCGACGATCAACTACCGTGCGAATCGCGGCGACATCTACACCGCCAACCACGCCAGGTGCCGTGGCGTCTTCTCCCCCGGATCGACATGGAGCGGTTCCCCGGCCGTCACGCGGAACATCGCCACCTCGTTCAAGGACATCTCGGACGGGCTCTCGAACACGCTCATGTTCAGCGAGGCAACTATCGGCGACTCGGCGAATCTAAGTTCGTTGGCGGGTGGCATCGGCAGATACGGAAGCAGCATCAGTGATTCCATGGCGCCCGCGTCGTGCTGGGCGCTCGTCGTCGGTGGCACCTATTCGGCGATTCCGTCGGACGTCCGCTATCCGCCGGGGGGCTGTTGGTGGTCTTCGGGAGATTCCGACACCGCTTTTTACGCCAACGCCGCGCCGAACACGCCTCGCTGCCTCAACGACTTCAATTGGGCCCCCGTCGTCATGCCTGCGAGCAGCTACCATGGCGGTGGCGTGTTCGCGACGATGTGCGACGCTTCGGTGCGGTTCGTGTCGGACCAGGTCGATGTCGGCGACTCCACGCAGCAACAGCACAACGACCAGGGGGCTCCCAACTACGCGAATGCCTGGACCTTTTCGAGGGGCAGCATCCGGGGCGTCTGGGGTGGGCTGAGTACCATGAGGCACGGGGAACGGGTTCGGCTCGATTAACCCGGCATATTTGGCACGATCGAGGCATGCGATGGGGCACATGAAAGCACGTCGGGCGAACATCCTGGTGAATGTGAGGCGAGGGGGGACGGCGAGCCGCCTGCCGCTCCTGTCGGCATGCCTTCTGGTCGGTATGTTCGTCGGCTGCGGGCATCGTGGACCGGCGGTCGAGATGGTCGAGGGACTCGTGCTGCTGGATGGCGCGCCGGTCGAGGGTGCGACCGTGCTGTTTTCTCCCGAATCCAGCGGCCCTGCGGGCGGACTTCCAGCGGCGGGCCGAACGGGCCCCGACGGAGTGTTCCGTCTCAATGCGGCGGGTGGCGCGAAGTTCGGAGCCGGCACGAAGATCGGCGAATACATCGTCACGGTGACAAAGCAGGATCACGATCCTGTCACTCCGCCCGATCCGAACGCACCGCCTTCGGGCCCGCCGAACGTCAAGGTGTGGGATGTGCTTCCCGTGGTCTACAAGCACGCCGTCACCACCCCGCTCCGTGCCGCGGTCAAGAAGGGCAAGAACAGCTATCGCTTCGAGCTCGATCCGAATGCGACGGTCGACGCCAAAAAGTGATCGCCGGGCCGGCGTCCGCACCACCGACCCTGGCAAGCCGCTGTGTTCCTCTGCTGCAAAGAAAGGTGAGCTACACCATGCATGGAGCCGTTGTGCGACGACGAGTCGGCATCTGTCTATCCGCGGTCGTGGCAGTGTCTGCCTGGGGGGCGACTCTGCGGGCCGCCGACGAGACGCTCCCACCGCTTCGTGATGGCAAGCCGCCGCAGACGCTTGACGCGTTGTGGGACAACTACGAGCCGCGGGCTGAGCCGCTCGAGGCGGAGACGCTCAAGGAATGGGAGCAGGACGGCGTCGTCTGCCGTGTCGTCCGCTATCGGATCGGCACCTTCAAGGGAGCACCGGCGACGATGGTGGGCTTCTACGCGTTCCCGAAGGGGGGCACGAAGCTCCCTGGGCTGCTTCAGATCCACGGAGGCGGCCAGTCGGCCAATCTCGATGGGGCTGTGGCCGACGCGAAGCGGGGCTACGCGTGCCTGTCGCTCAACTGGGGTGGCAACAAGCTGAACCTCGGCCGAAATCCCCCTGCCTACGACGGTCCGAACACTGATTGGGGGAGACTCGACGCTACGCACCCGCCGCAGCGGAACAAGGCGAATCATTTCGCCGGCCCGCTCACGCCCGATGACTACACGCTCGATTCGATCGAGTCGCCGCGGAACAGCAACTGGTTCCTCGTGCTGATCGCCGCCCGCCGCGGCATCACGTTCCTCGAGCAGCAGCCCGAGGTCGATCCGGAAAAGATCGGCGTCTACGGCCATTCGATGGGTGGGAAGCTGACGACGAACCTCGCGGCGATCGACAAGCGGGTGCGGGTAGCCGTGCCCTCCTGCGGCGGCTCGGGCATGGTGCTCGAGAGCCAAGTCGATGTGCCGGGATGCGTGAAGGGAACTCCTTCGGCGCTGGAACTGGCCTGTGTGAGCGATAATTCCTACATCGACCGGCTGACCTGCCCGATCCTCTGGCTATCGCCGACGAATGATTTTCATGCGGTCATCGACAACATGGCGGTCACGTGGCGGGCGATTCCCGACGAGCGTGTGCGGTTCAGCATCTCGCCCCACTTCAACCACCATCATGGAGACGACTACGCGATCACCCAGCATCTCTGGTTCGAGCAGCATCTGAAGGGCGGCTTCCGTATGCCTGCCTCGCCCGAGATCGCTGTTGATCTGAAGGCCGCCGACGGCGTTCCCTTGGTGAGCGTTCAACCCGACCGGTCGCGGCCCGTGAAGCGGGTCGATGTCTATTACTCGGCCGACCCGCACGTGCTGACCCGATTCTGGCGGGACGGCCAGGCCGTCGCGGCCGGTGATCGCTGGCAGGCCCGGTGCCCGGTGATGAGCGTCGACGAGCCCTTCTTCGCGTTTGCGAACGTGACCTATGAACTGCCTGAGGCGTATCGAAAGATCGCGACGGCTCCCGGCCAGGGAAACACCGAGGTCTTCACGATCAGCTCCCGCGTCGTGTCGTTCGCCCCCGCCGCGCTCGCGGCGGCAGGCGTGAAAGCTACAGACAAGCCCGATCGCGTGATCGACGACGGCGGCAGGGGCTGGCAGGACTGGTACCGAAGCAACTGGGGCCACTCTCCCCTGTGGCGGGCGTTCACGCGGAAGCTTAAGGACCCCAAGTGGCGTGGGACCGATGGCGCGAAGTTGGTGTTCGACATCCGCAGTGAGACGGATAACCAACTCCTAGTGGAGATCGAGACAAACGGCTGGGGCGCTGTCGAAAAGGGCAAGCCGGCCATCAGCTACAACGCCGTCAAGCAGTTGAAGGGCTCGCCCGACTGGCAGACGGTGTCGGTGAGCCTCGACGAACTGGTCGCCACCGATCCGAAGTTCAAGGCTCCGCTGACGAACTGGCGAACCGTGACCCAGTTCAGCATCGGCCCGAGCGGCGATGTCGTCCGCGATGGCGCGAAACAGCCGATGCCCGGAAAACCCTGGGTGGGGCCTCGTGAGATTCGCAATCTCCGCTGGGAGTGACGGCTATCGGGACTGCGTGACGCGCGTTCGGCCCGCTCCGGTTATCGCCCCGACGAGTCTGCGGCCGCCAAGCGTTCTGCGATCCAGACCTTGATGATCGACTGGCGGGTGACGCCCAGTCGACCGGCCTCGCGATCCAGCGAATCGATCATCCATGCAGGAAAGTCGACGTTTACCCGCCGCTGCTGCCGCAGGGGCCGGCGGGCCTTACCCACGTCGAGAGAACGGGTGATGTCCTCGCCCGCGTCGAATGCTCGGTCCAGCGACTCTGCCTTCATCTTAGTCGAGCGTTTCATAGAGCCGGATCTCCTCGGGCCGCGATCTCCGTACCGAGATGAGCCGGACGTGCTCATCTCGGTAGGTGACAACGGCAGACCAATGCTTGCCTGCGATTCTCCCTACGACCAGCCAACGCGGTTCATCGGCCGTGCGGGCCGGAACCTCGATCAGCATGTCGTCCAGCCACAGCAGCTGCGCATCGACGAAATCAATGCCGTGTTTTTGAGCATTGGCATCGCTTTTTATGGGGTCGAACGTGAATTCCACGGGACACCGTCCGCGTCGCTGATGTGGTATAGAAAGTATACCTTAATCGCACTGTGGGCAAAACGGCTGTCAGGGGAGACGGGTGGCGCGGTCTTGGAGTGGAACGATGGAAAACACACAAACAGGTGCCGGTCAGTCCATTTCCGCGGGGTGCGTGACAGGCCGATACTATTGGTCGTGCGGCAAGCCACATGGTTTAGCGGACTGGCGTTCCCCGATGAACGGACTTCTGAAGCACCTGTCGGCTGTAGCGATGGCGGCCGTGTTCGCCGGCCACTGCGTGGCGGCTGACCGCCCCGCTCCGCCGGCGGTGAAGCCCGCCACGCCGCCCCTCCTCTCCTCGCACTGCCTCAAGTGCCATGGGCCTGACGACACGAATGGCGGCTTCCGGGTCGACACGCTGCCCGCCGCCATCGATTCGATTGAGGCGGCCGAACGGTGGCAGCAGGTGCTCAATGTCTTGAATTCGGGCGAGATGCCGCCCGACGACGAGAAGCAGATCGAGGCGGCCGCGAAGGCCGACCTGCTCGACGATCTGGCCCACGTGATGGTTGCGGCGAGAAAGACGCTCGCCGACTCTGGGGGGGCGGTGACGATGCGGCGGCTCAACCGCCGCGAGTATGCCAACACGCTCCGCGATCTGCTCGGTATCGAGATCGACGTGCATGAACTGCCGGCCGATGGCCAGTCGGGCGGGTTCGACACGGTCGGCTCCGGCCTCTTTATCTCCGCCGATCAGATCGAGCAGTATCACGCCCTCGGAATGACCGCGATGGACGAGGCGTGGAAAAGGTATGGCGGAGCGAAGAAGCCGAGGAAAGTCCACGTCGAGGCCGAGGAGGGAACGACGGCAAAAATCCGAAAGTCGCTCGACGAGCGGCTTGACGCCCGCGATCGCCTTGTGAACTGGATGGCGGACGTGGAGCAGGCCGCGGCACGGCCTGAGAACGAGGCGGTGGCGGCCGAGTTGCGGAAGGCCGGCCCCAAAGACCCGTATGCCCTCATCAAGGGCTGGGATCGCCTGCAGGGGGCGAAGTCACCGCAGGATTTCGGGTGGACCGATGTGATTCACGCGCTGCACGAAGGTGACGGCTGGTGGAAGCTCAACGTGCCCTATCACAAGGCCTACGCATCGCACCCACTCGTCGAGACCGGGTCCCTGCTTTCCGTCTACGATGTCTACGTCCACCCGTATCAGTCCTTCAACGTGCCCGGAGATTGGCCCCCGGGGGAATACATGCTTCGTCTCCGCGTCGCGGCGCTCGACGACGCGCCGCCCGAACGGCGATTCATCGAATTCGGCCGTCGGCACCAGGATTATGCCGTTGAGGGCTGTCGGCAGGTGACAGGCACGCTCGCCGAGCCGCAGATCCTGGAGATCCCCGTGAGCATTACGTCCGGTGGCTCTCGCGGGTTCTGGATCTATGAGAAGGGGATCCACGACACGAACTCAAAAGCACACAGGTTTTTCTTCGACGCCCACGGCAAGAACGGTGTCGGACCGCCCTTTGCCATCTGGATCGACTGGATCGAGGCCGAAGGGCCGCTCAACGCGGACCAGCCGGCGCCGCCGGCGCTCGCAGAACTGCTCACCGTGCCTCCGGTCGAGAAGCCGGGCGCTACGAAACCTTCGGCGGAGGAAGATATCCGCGGTGTGCTCGAGCGGTTTGCGATGCGGGCCTTCCGGGGACGGCAGCCCGAGGCGGGCTACGTCGACCGCCTGGTGTCGATCTTCCGGAAGCACCGGGAAGCGGGAAAACCGTTCCGCGAGGCCGTGAAGGAGCCGCTGGCGACCGTGCTCTCCTCGCCGCACTTTCTCTATCTGGCGGAGCCACTGGGCGAGCAGGACCGTCGCAAGCTCGACGATCTCGAACTGGCGTCGCGGCTGTCGTACTTTCTCTGGAGCAGTCCACCGGACGACGTTCTGCTCAAGGCGGCCAAGGGGGGCGAACTGCAGACACCGGAGGGCCGCACCGCCCAAGTGGACCGCATGCTCGCCGATTCGCGGTCGCGAGACTTCGTCACCGCCTTCACGCAGCAATGGCTCGGCCTCGAGCGGCTCGACTTCTTCCAGTTCAACGACAAGCTCTATCCGCGCTACGACCTCGCGACCAAGGCGCTCTCCAGGCAGGAGATCTTCGAGACGATCGGCCTGCTCGTCAGGGAAAACCTCAGCCTGAAAAACCTGCTCACGAGCGACTTCGTCGTGGTCAACGGCGTGTTGGCACAGTATTACGGTCTGGAGGGCGTGTCGGGGGATGAGTTCCAAAAGGTAAAAGTGCCGGCCGACTCACCTCGCGGCGGCCTGCTGGGAATGGCCGCGGTGATGGCCATGGGAAGCAACGGTGAGCATACGAGCGCCGTCGAGCGCGGCGCCTGGGTGCTCAGGAAGCTCCTCCACGATCCGCCCCCCCCTGCACCGCCGAACGTTCCCCAGTTGACCAGGCTCGAAGGCAAGCTGCTGACGAGCCGCGAGCGGCTGAGGCTCCATCAGGAGGAGCCGCAGTGTGCGTCATGCCACCGCCGGATCGATCCGATCGGCTTCGGCCTCGAGAACTTCGACGCTGCGGGCCGGTGGCGGACGGAAGACTCCTCCATCAAAGATGGCGTCGGCACGAAAACCTGGAAGATCGAGCCGGCCGGTGCCCTGCACGGCGGGCCAGAATTCAAAGATTTTTATGAACTGCGGGAGATCATCGCCTCACGGCCGGATGCCTTTGCTACGGGATTCACCGAGGCCCTGCTCGAATACGCCCTTGGCAGGCCCGTCGGCTTTTCGGACGACGATCTCGTCAAGGCGATCGTCAAGCGTGCCGCCGATAAGGATTATTCCGCTCGTGAATTCATCCATGCGGTCGTCCAGAGCCGCGCGTTTCGCACAAAGTAGCAGCATCACGGAGCAAGCCACCATGTTCACCGCATCCTCCCGTCGCCGGTTCCTGCAATCCGCCGGCACGCTGCTGGCCCTGCCGACGCTCGAGTCACTGGGATTTCGGCGGTTCGCCCGCGCGGCGGCCGCCGCCGCGCCGCCGAAACGCATGGTCTGCCTCGGGATCGGCTATGGCGTGACCGAGGAAACGTGGTTTCCGAAGACGAGCGACGTTGGGGCCGGCTACACGCTGCCGGAGGGCCTCGCGCCACTGGCCCGTCACAAGAGCGACTTCACGATCGTGCAGGGCTGCTCGCACAAGTTCGCGAACAATCCGCACGGGGGCAGCACGTTCTGGCTGACGGGGGCCAATCCCTTCGCTTCCGCCGGCCAGAGCTTCCACAACTCGATCTCACTCGATCAGGTCGCGGCCGCGCAGATCGGCAGGGACACGCGGTTCACATCGATTCAGTTGAATGCCAGCGAGCCGGGCATGGACGGTTCAGGCCACGGCACCGGCTTGTCACTGGCCTGGGATCACCGTGGCAAGCCGATGGCGGGATTCAACAGCCCTGTGATTGCCTTCCAAAAGCTCTTCTCGGCCGAAGACACGCCGCTGGAGCAGCGGCAGAAGCTTCTCGCCGAGAAGCGGAGCGTGCTCGACGCAGTGCTCGAGGATGCGAAGAGCGTGCAGCGGGGCCTGAGTGCCGCCGACGCCGATAAGCTCGACGAGTATTTCCAGGGAGTTCGCGACATCGAGACGCGGCTCTCCAAGGAGGAGCGGTGGCTGAGCGAGCCGAAGCCGAAGTCACCGCTGCCGCAGCCAGGCGAGGGGCTTGTCGGCCGCGACGAGGTCTTGCTTATGTATGACCTCATCGTCGCCGCGCTGCAGACCGATAGTTCACGCGTGCTCACGTTCCGCCAGCCGATCCAGCACCTGCTCACGAGCCTCGGCATCAAGGTGGCGGCCCACGACATGAGTCACTACGCGCCGGGACCGCGGATGGAGGCCTCGAAGCAACGCGACAAGGCTCAGGCTGAGATGCTGGCGACCCTGATCGACAAGCTCAAGGCGACGAAGGAAACCGACGGCTCGAGCCTCTTTGATCACACGACCGTCGTCTTCGGCAGCAACCTCCGCTCGATCCACTATCTCGACAATTGCCCGACGCTCTTGGCGGGTGGCGGCGCTGGCATCAAACTCGGCCAGCACATCGCGATGCCGAAGGGAACTCCCCTTTGCAACGTCTGGCTCACCCTGCTCAAGGGCACCGGCATCGACGTGGAGGCGCATGGCGACAGCACGGGCATCGTGAAGGAACTGGCCGGTACGGGGGCGTGACGTGGTCGCTGGTTCCCATAAAAGCCCCCGGCGCGAGCCGGGGGATAGTGGCCGCGTACGGGACGCCTGGGGGCCGGGTATAGGCCATATCCAGCCCCGGAGACTGGTCTTGAGCCTCTCGCAGGGCGTTCGCTAAAGTCCGCGGCGTCAGCATGTTTTTCATGCGTTCACGCCTGCGCGAGCCTACGTACATGACGTCTTTTCGGATGGAGCAGTCCGTTTTCATAGCGTTCCTCTTCCTGTTCGCCGGCCTGTCCGCATTGCACGCGGAGCCAACGTCGCAGCCGCCCGCTGAAAGAATCGACGGGCACCCCGCCCTCGCCCGATCACCGAGGCACACGACGACCGCGCAGGGCCGTCAGGGCGACGCCATCAACGTGGCCTTCATCGGCACGGAAGAGGAATTGCACCGGATGTTTGCAGCCGCCGGATGGTATGCGGCCGATCCGATCACGTTGAAGACTTCGGTTCGCATCGCTGCCGACGTCGTGTTGCGGAAGCCCTACGCCCATGCTCCGGTGAGCGACCTGTATGTCTGGGGCCGCAAGCAGGATGCCGCTTTCGAGCAGCCAGCCGGCGACAGCCCAAAACAGCGGCACCACGTGCGGTTCTGGTGCTCGCCGGAGGTGGACCGGAGCGGCGAGCCGCTCTGGCTTGGTGCGGCGACCTACGACGAGCGGGTCGAGCTCAGCCGCACCACGGGTGGCATCACGCACAAAATCAGCCCTGAAATCGATAGGGAGCGCAACAAGCTTGTGAACGACACCGCCCGCGCGGGAATGCTCGACGGGTACTACTGGGTGGACGCGTTTCACAGAGACCCGCAGGGACGCAATGGCGGCGGTGATCCCTACTTCACGGATCGGCGACTCGCCGTCGGCGTGATCGACGTCCGGCGGTAGGACGCGCGGATGTGTCCGGCCGGCCGGACGGCGGCGGAGTGGAAACCAGAAGATGCCCCGGCCTGGGTGTGTAATTGCGGAGTACACACCCAAGCCGTTGGGGCACCCTTCTGGATTGTGGAGGCCGCTCGTGGGCGGCGACCAGCGACGTCTGCCGATCTCAGTTCAAGTGATACGCCGATTCACCGTGCTCGACGATGTCGAGACCCTGCGCTTCGACATTCCGACCGACCGAGAAACCGATCGTCTTGTCGATGATTAAGCCCAGGATCAACGTGCAGATGAAGGCATAGCCGCCAGCCCAGAGCACACCCTGCAACTGGATCATCAGTTGGTCGAAGCTGCCCAGCACGGGACGCATCGAGAACACGCCCACGAGCAGGGCCCCGAGCACGCCGCCGACGCCGTGCACACCGACGACGTCGAGCGAGTCGTCATAGCCGATGACCGACTTCATCTGCACCGCGATAAAGCAGACAAGGCCGCCGAGGATGCCGATGATGACCGCACTCAGCGGGCTCACGTGACCAGCACACGGCGTGATCGCCACCAGTCCAGCCACCATTCCGGAGGCCAGGCCGAGTGCCGTCGGCTTGCCAAATCGAAACCACTCGGCAAAAGCCCATGCCCCAGCCCCGACACTGCCCGCCAGTGCCGTCGTGGCAAAGGCCAACACGGCCACGCCACCAGCGACAGGGAGGAAGTCCTTGCCGACCGCGATCGCCGAGCCGGCGTTGAAGCCGAACCAGCCCACCATGAGCAGCGCGGCGCCGATCAGCGTCCAGCCGACGCTGTGCGGCACGAACTGCGCGCCTGGGTAGCCGTGTCGCTTCGGCAGAATCAAGAGCAGTGCCAGTGCCGACACGCCCGCGAGCACGTGCACCACGGTGCCGCCCGCGAAGTCGAGCACGCCCTTCTGAAAGAGCCAACCGTTGACGTTCCAGACCCAGTGGCAGACCGGGTTGTAGACGATCGTCGCCCAGAGCACCGCAAACAGGCACCAAGCTGAGAATTTCACCCGTTCCGCGACGGCGCCTACGATCAGGGCCGGCGTGATGATCGCGAACATCATCTGGAAGATGGCAAACATCAGTTCGGGGACACCGTTCGGTGCCGCCTCGACCGTGTCGCCCGATGTCACGATTCGCTCGTAGGCGTTTGGGCCGTCTACGCCGATCTCGGCAAAAGACTTCATGAACACGAGCCCCGGATCCCAGCCCAGGTAGCTGTGCTTCGGTAGTTCCTTGCCGTCGGGCCCCTTGCCGGCATCGAACGCGATGGCCGAGGGCACGGCAAACGCCATGTTGTACCCGTAGGCCACCCATTCAACCGCGATCAGCGGCACGCAGATCATGACGAGCATGAACATGTTGAGCACGTTCTTGGCCCGCACCATGCCGCCATAGAAGAGCGCCAGGCCCGGCATCATGAAGAACACGAGGGCAGCGCTGACGAGCATCCAGGCAACGGAGCCGGTATCGACCGTGCCGGCCAGATGCGCCGCCGGAGCCGCGGCGGCAGGTGCGGTAGCCGCGGCGGCAGCCGGTTCGGCCACGGCCGTCTGGGCCCAGGTTTCATGACACCACAGTGAGGCGGTGAGGAACGCCGCCAGCAAACACATCGAACGAACCATTTCGCAAAGTCCTTTCGTCGCGAGAAAAAGAACCCATCCGGCGGCGACGCACGGAATACACACCGTGCCATCATTCGCAGCCGGCTGGATCCGGGAGGGGGGGGCGATGTTGCTGTCAGAAACCCATCGCACCGCCTCCCCGCCAACGCGAGGAGAACAACGAAAGGACAACCGGTAGCCGCGTGGCCGACCGGTCGCAGAGAACACGCATCACTCACCTCCAGAAGGAAACCAGGGAGAACCGGGAAGGGTGCCTCCGAAGCACGGTCTTCACGGTTGAAGGCAATTGCCTCCGGACGCGACCGCTGCAAAACGCGTGCCAAAGGCTCGCGGCCGTTGCGAAATCGACCGTTCAGTCGGGCGCGACGAGGAGTTTTTGCCTTTTTTTAGCGTCGAGCCCGTTTCCACACGCTGGCCGCTGCAGCATGTCGCTGCAGCGGAGGCCAATGCCAAGTGCACGGTTCGTGGGCACCACGCTGCTCGCTTCGGCGGCAGCTCCGGTCACGGCCAAGCTTCCCATGCCGTTGGGCAATCAGCCCTCAGTTCGTTCTGGGCGTGGGCTTCGCAATCGGCGTGCCGGTGAGTTCACCGACCACCCAGTCGAGCCCCTCGAGATTGTCGAGCAGGCGGGCCTCGGCGTCGTGGCCGGTGTGGTTGAGGATGCCGATCGGGCCCTGATAGCCGCTCTCGCAGATCGTTCTGGCCAATTCGACGTCGAGGTCGCCCTGGCCGAGCACGAGAATCTTCTTCCCCTTTTTTTCCCCCTCCGCGGTCATGCCGTTGATGTTGAGGAAGTGCAGGTGCGGCAGCATCGTCGCAAGGGCCTCCGCAAACCGCGGCAGGTGGTCGTGGCCGTGGTGCTGGTTGTAGACGATGCCGACATTGGGCAGCTTCAGTTCCTCGCAGATGGCGACCATGTTCTCGGGCTCACCGCCCCAGCCGCCATGGTTGTAGATCGACACGCGGCAGCCGGCCTTGGCCGCAGCCTCGGCGACCGGCCGGATCCGGTCGGCCGCATGCTTCACCTTTCCCTGCTGGTCGAGTTCGCCCGGGGCCCCGGCCGTGACCCAGAACGATGGCTTCAGGCCACGCTTCTGAAGGCTCTCCAGAAGCCCAGGGAAATCGGGCGGCGTGGACCAGAACGCATCGAGGGCGACGCCGTGCTTCGCGAGCGAGTCCCACTCTTGGTCGAACGTGGGGACGTGCTCGCCCCGCCAGTCATAGGCAAAGTGTTTGAGGCCGAGCTTCTCCATCATCGCCGCCCGCTCCTCGGGGCCCCGCTTCTTGGCGTCGAAGGGGACGATGCACCAGGCGACGAGGTTGTCGCGGCGGAAGAGGTCCTTGGCGCGGGCGGCCACGTCGGGCTTGTCAACGATCAAGACGCCGTTCATCAGCTTCCAGTGGCCGGGGAACGTGCAGAGATAGGGATAACGGCCCGGCGTCTTGGGAGCAGTGAAGTGGATCGTCTGCCGCTTGCCAGGCTCGGTGATGTCGGCGTAGGCGATCACGTCGTCGGTTTTCGGCACATAGTGACGGGCCACCGCCTCCGGATCGGTGATGAGTTGGTCGGCCAGCGTGCCGACTGAAGCGAGCGAGTCGGGCTTCACCAGCACCCAGTTGTGCGGGACGACGGCGGGATTGACGAAGGTGAGGGCGATCGGCTCACCGGGCTGCACGCGCAACTCCCTTGTCTTGTAGGCGAGGTTCTCGGCCGTCTCGATCGTGATGGCCCGCGACTTCTCGATCGGCTTGAGCCACGGGTTCTTCACGGCGGCCTTCATCATCGCCACGTCGCGCAGGATCGGATGCGCGGCGATGGTCTTCGCGACCGCGCGGTAGCCGGGAATGTCGCGAAACGGTTCGGCGAGGGCGTTGACCGTGGCGAAAATGTCGCGGGTCTCGCCGTTCCCGACGGCGACGCTCAGGTGCAGCTGGTTCACCGGCTGCAGGTCGGGCATCTCGAGAAAGAGGCTCTGGCCGTCGGAGAGCACCGTGGCCGATCGGATGGCGACCGGGTCGTGGCCCGCCGTGCCGTAGTGGCTCGGCGAGAACTCGGGCGACCCGTAGGCTGCGCTGTAGCGGTAGTTCCAGCCCTGCGCGAAATGGTTTTCGACGGCGGCTGCGACGTCGCGGTCGAGCGGCGCCGAGAAGCCAAGCAGCACACCGTTCTCGTGGACCCGGACCCGGATCGGCTGCTGCACGGTGCCCCCGGTGTAGCGGACCCGCTGGAGGCAGCCGTCTTCAACGGCGTAGCTCCCCCAGCCGGCCATCCCGCAGACGTAGAGCTGCCCATCCACTGGGCTGAAGCGGCCGCGGTGCA
>CANHCU010000067.1 GCA_947459185.1 Planctomycetaceae bacterium
CATACAAGCCCGGAGCGCAAGCGATGGGATAGGTCCCATACAAGCCCGGAGCGCAAGCGATGGGATAGGCCCCATACAAGCCCCGGAGCGCAAGCGATGGGATAGGCCCCATACAAGCCCGGAGCGCAAACGATGGGATAGGTCCCATACAAGCCCGGAGCGCAAGCGATGGGATAGGTCCCATACAAGCCCGGAGCGTACGCGTCAGAAGATGCCGAGTTGATCGCGGGCGGCGTCGGTCATGCGGTCGGGCGTCCAGGGCGGGTCCATTACGATCCGCACCTCGACAGCCGCGATCGACTCGCGGCTGCCTACCGCCCGCTTCGTGTCGGCGATCAGTTGCGGGCCGGCCGGGCAGGCGGGGCTCGTCATCGTCATGTCGATCGACACGTGCTGCTTGCCGGGGGTATCGGCCGATGGCGAGAGCGTGACGCCGTAGATCAGTCCCAGGTCAACGATGTTGACGAACAGCTCAGGATCCTTCACCTCCTTGAGCCACTCGCGGACAGCTTCTTCGCTGGGCGCGCCGTCCATCACAGCCGCCGTTGCGGCAGCAGGTGCAGGCATCCCTGCTGCCACCACCGGCGAGTGAGCGGATGCCAGGGGCGCTGGCGAGGCCTCGGCCGCTGCGGCGGTGTTGGTCGGGGCATAGCTGCGGAAGTCGGCCGCCTGGTTGTTGGGGCCGGGCGTTGACCCCGGTCCGGAACCCAGTGCAATCCACACGCCGCCGTTCTCAACCTTTACCGCATGAGCCCGGGTCGGCCGCACGGCCGGCATCGAGAGGGCGGCACCGCTGCGGATGTCGAACTTCGCCCCATGCCGCGGACAGGCGATCTTGTAGCCGATGAGTTCACCATCGACGAGCGGGCCGCCGTCGTGCGTGCAGACGTCGTCGATCGCGTAGAAGCGGCCTTCCACGTGGAAGAGCGCGACCACCTCGCCCTCCACTTCGACCAGGAGTTTGCCTGGATCGGAGACTTCCGACACGTCAGCTACGCGGGTGAACTCAGGCATGACGTTTCCTCAGGAAATACGGCGAATGCGGCTGCCGATCGCCCGGGCCAGAGCCTCGCGGACCGGGAGGATCGTGATTCGATCGAAGACCTGCTGGAAGAACCCGGCCACCACGAGTCGGGCCGCCTCGTCGGCGGAGAGCCCGCGGGCCTGGGCGTAGAAGATCTGCTCCTCGTCCACACGGCCGCTGGTGGCGCCGTGGGTGCAGCGGACGTCGTCGGCCTCGATCTCGAGTCCCGGGATCGAGTCGGCCCGGGCCTCACGCGAGAGCATCAGGTTGTCGTTTCGCTGATATCCGTCAGTCTTCTGCGCGACTTTATCCACCTTGATCATGCCACGCCAGACGAGCCGGGAGCGATCCTGCAGGCCACCCTTGTAGAGCAGGTCGCTCTTGCAGCCCGGGGCCTCGTGATGCTGGAGCGTGTTGTAGACGAGCTGCTGTCGGCCTTCGGTGAACATCACGCCGTTGACCTGGGCCGATGCGCCACGGCCCGCGAGCGCGACATCCTGGGCCACCTGGGAAAGCCGGCTACCGAGCGCCCCGAGCGTCCATTGCAGGCGGCCCTGCTCGTGCACGACCGCCTTCTGCCGGGCGAAATGCCAGACACCCGTGCTCCAGTTTTGCAGATTGACCATCCGCAGGAAGGCGTTGCGGCCGACAACGATCTCGGTGCCACCGCAATGGAAGCCCGAACCGGCTCCGCTGGCACTACCGCCACCGGCCGTCTCCGTGAGCACGGTCGCCTCCGCCCCCTCGCCGAGCACGACGAGCACGTGCGAGGTGTCGATACCGCCCTCACCGAGGCCCGAGAGCACATGCAGCGGCTCGGCAATTCGCACGCCGGGTGGGACATAGAGCACGGTGCTGGCTGTGTGAAACGCCGCGTGCAACGCCGCGAACCAGTCGCACTGTGAGTCGATCACGGAGAACCAATGCCGCTCGAACAGGTCGCCATGCGAGGCGAGCAGCCGATCGGCCGAGCCGAACAGTACGCCCCGGCTTGCGAGTGCCGGATCGAGCTGTTCGTGGAGCACATGGCCGTCGAGCGAGAGCAGGCGTCCTGCCAGTTGCGTGCTGGTACCGCTTGGCCGCGTTGCCTCCTCGAAAAACGACTCACCGCCGGAGGCGTCGCCCGCCAGGAAATCGGCAAGCAGGCCGGTGGGCACCGGAGCCTCGGGGCCTGGGCGACGCCGCGGTCCCCAGGCCTTCGGCTTGAACAGGCGGATGTCGGTCCGCATCCAGTTCTCATCGCGACGATCGGGGAGAGCGAGTGTCTCGAGCCGCTCGAAGGCCGCGCGACGGCGGTCGTTCGCCCAGGCTGGGACCGCCCGACCCGAATGCTGATCGGTGAGCAGGCGGTCGAGCGACTCGCGGTCGAACGTGGCGGAAAGGGCAGGGGCTGCGGGAGTGGTCATGGGTGCGGAGGTCATCGGAATCGGATCACCCCACCGAGCCTTCCATTTGCAGCTCGATAAGCCGGTTCATCTCCACGGCATACTCCATCGGCAGTTCCTTCACGAGCGGCTCGATGAAGCCGCCCACGATCATCGTGCTCGCCTCGGCCTCCGTGAGGCCGCGGCTGGTGAGATAGAAGAGCTGCTCCTCGCCGATCTTCGAGACGCTCGCCTCGTGGCCGATGGAAACATCCTGCTCCTCGATCTCGATGTAGGGATAGGTGTCGCTCCGGCTCTTGTCGTCGAGAATCAGGGCGTCGCAGACAACGCTCGACCGGCTCTTGCGGGCACCCGGCTCCACGCGGACGAGGCCGCGGTAGCTGGCCCGGCCGCCGTTCTTGGAGATGCTCTTGGAGACGATCCGGCCCGACGTGTTGGGGGCGGCGTGCACGAGTTTCGCGCCGGCGTCCTGATGCTGGCCCGCCGAGGCGAAGGCGATCGAGAGGATCTCGCCGCGGGCGCCAGGCTCCATCATGTAGACGGCCGGATACTTCATCGTCAGATGGCTGCCGAGGTTGCCATCGATCCATTCCATCATCGCACCCTCGTAGGCCATCGCCCGCTTGGTGACGAGGTTATAGATGTTGTTGGCCCAGTTCTGGATCGTGGTGTAGCGGCAGCGGCCATGCTTCTTCACGACGATCTCGACGACGGCGGAGTGGAGGCTCTCCGTGGAATACATCGGCGCGGTGCAGCCCTCGACGTAGTGCACCTGGGCGCCCTCGTCGACGATGATCAGCGTCCGCTCGAATTGCCCCATGCTCTCGGCGTTGATGCGGAAGTAGGCCTGCAGCGGAAACTCGATCTTCACGCCCTTGGGCACATAGATAAACGAACCACCCGACCAGACGGCCGAGTTGAGGGCCGCGAACTTGTTGTCGGTGGGCGGGATGATCCGTCCGAAATACTCGCGAAGCAGATCGGGATGCTCACGGACGGCGGTGTCGGTGTCGGTGAAGATGACGCCCTGCTTCGACAGGTCTTCCTGCAGCGAGCCGTAGACCACCTCGCTCTCGAACTGCGCCTTCACACCCGAGAGAAACTTCCGCTCAGCTTCGGGGATGCCGAGACGGTCGAAGGTCTTCTTGATGGCATCGGGAACTTCTTCCCAGGTCTTGCCCTGCTGCTCGGCGGGCTTCAGGTAATAAAAGATGTCCTGAAAGTCGACGCCGATGTCGCCGCCCCAGTGGGGCATCGGCTTGGAGTTGAAGATCTCGAGCGACTTGAGCCGGAAGTCGCGCATCCAGGCCGGTTCCCGTTTCATCTCCGAGATCTGCGAGACGATGTCAGCATCGATGCCACGGCGGGCCTTGAAGACGGCCGGCGAGTCGGTGCGAAAATCGTACTTGTTGATCTCGCCGATGGCGTCGCCCGTGCCGATCGCGATCGTGCTGGAATCGATCGCTGATTGATTAAACCCGGTGGCCATGAGTTGGTTCCTTCAGATGACGGTCTGGTGGTGGCGGTCTGGTGGTGTCAGGCGGTGACGGGCTGGGCGGTTTCGCTGCCGAGTGCATCCTGCATCGACCGCTCCGCGGCCGCCGCCTCAGGATAGGCTGCGCGAATCCGTTCGTAGCCCCTCTTGTGCAGTTCGGCGGCCAGTTCCGGGCCACCCGATTCGACGATCCGGCCGCCGAGCATCACGTGCGTCCGCAGCGGGATGTTGTGCTCGAGCAATTGCTCGTGGTGCGTGATGATGAGGATGCCCATCTCGGCGCCGCCGATCCTCGCGATGCTCTGGCTGGCGAGACGGACGGCGTCGGCATCGAGGCCGCTGTCGGTCTCGTCGAGGATCGCAAACTTGGGGCGAAGCATGGCGAGTTGGAGGATCTCGGCCCGCTTCATTTCGCCGCCAGAAAATCCGTCGTTGACGTACCGCCTGGCAAATTCCGTATCGATCGAGAGGTCGGCCATCTTCGCCTTGAGTTCGCTGCGAAAATCCCGCATCGGCATCAGTTCCTGCCCCTCCTTGCGGTCGGGATTGCGGACGTTGGTCACCGCATGCCGCAGGAAGTCGGCCAGTCGCACACCGGGGATCGACATCGGCCGCTGAAACGCCAGAAAGACACCGGCGCGGGCCCGCTGATCGGGTTCCATGGCGAGCAGGTCGTGCCGCGTGCCATCGGCCTCCACCAGTTCGATCGAACCGGCCGTCACTTCATAGGACGGGTGGCCCATGATGCAGTAGCCAAGCGTGCTCTTGCCGGAGCCGTTGGGACCCATCAACGCGTGGATCTCGCCGCGGCCGATCTCCAGATCGACCCCCTTGAGGATCTCCTGGCCCTCCACGGCGGCATGGAGCCCGGAGATGACGAGTTTTTCCTGCGGTTGGGCGGTCATGAGTGTTCCTTTTCGAGTGCTTCTGGGTGGCTGCCGTTCAGGACTGCACCTTCTGGTGGTCGAACACGAGGCTGCCGTCGGCAACCGGCGACACGACATAGCCGGAGTGGTGAGGCACCGGGAGTTCGTCATCGACCTTGCCCGCGCTTCCGACCCGCTTGGCGATCCGCTGACCCTGGATCTTATCCTGGATTCGCATCAGACCTTCGAGCAGGCTTTCCGGACGCGGCGGACAGCCGGGCACGTAGACATCGACCGGCACGACCAGGTCTACGCCCTTCACGACATGGTAGCCCCATTTGAAGTAGGGGCCGCCGCCGGTCGTGCAGGCGCCCATGGCGATCACATATTTTGGATCGGGCATCAGGTTGTAGAGGCGGCGGACGCGGCTGGCCATTTTGTAGGTGACGGTACCGGCCACGATCATGAGATCTGCCTGACGGGGCGTGGCCCGGAAGGCACCGGCTCCGAAACGGTCGAGGTCGTAGCGACTGGCACCGGCGGCCATCATCTCGATGGCACAGCAGGCGAGACCGAATGTCATCGGCCAAATGCTCGACTGCCGGGCCCAGTTGATGGCCTGCTCGACGGTGGTGAGGACCATGTTTTCCTCGAACCGACCCTCGATCCAGGGCGTTGGGTTGACCAGTGGCTGCGTCATTGGAGGCTCCGCGTTTGAACGGTACGTGTGGTGATGAGGGGCGTGGTAGGAAAAATCTTTGGCATTCGATGCTTCAGCCCGGTTTGATGCAAGTGGCACCGGTCTCTGGCTGCGATCCCTTCTCAATACGGGCAGCATCATCGTCGCTGCCCACGGTGAATCGGCAGCAGGGATCGCCGTCCAGTCGGCACTCGGTCAGTTGCACGGCCGAGCCCACGAGCTCCTGGATCATCAGTCGTTCTGCCGCACAGATGCCGCGATCCTGCTCGGCCAGTTCGGGGTAGGGGCAGGCATAGCTTGTGAGCACGGGGAGGCCACCGTTCGCGGGGCCAGACGCCGGCTCGACGCCGCAGGAAATACGGCGGTCCTGGAGGATTTTGGCGGTGCTTTCCAGGCGCTGTCGGGGCGTGCCACCCGAAACCTCCTCGCGATACATGCCTGCCATGGCGGCAGCGATCCGCGAGAGGAGGCCCTGGCGGACGGCCGGTTCGCGGACACTGCGGATTTCCCGCCACAGCACCAGAGCGAGATCGCGAAAATTGTCGCCGCCGGTTCGTCGGCCCTTTTCGGTCAGGCTATAGACATGCGATGGCCGGCCCCGCAGACGGTTTGTGCCGGGCTTTCCAGCGTTGGAAAGCCCTCCGGAAACGGTGGTGCGGCCGACCAGACCCGCCCGCATCAGCCGGTCGAGCCGCTGGCGGACCGCGGTTGCCGTCACGCCCAGTCGCTTGGCAAGGTCACCGATACCAAGCCTGTCGTCCACCCTGAGCAGCTCAATGACGGCTGCATCGGAGGCGCGATGTTCGACGGGGGCGGGGTGACTGCTCATACCTTTACTTTAGGGGTTTGCTGATTTTTAACAAGTCAGCCTGCGAATAATCGCCCGTGTTCCGGGGGGTCAGTCAGAAGGCTGCCTCGGGAAGCTCGTTGCCATGGCGTCGAGAAACTCTTCACGGGTGGTCACTCTCGACACCTTCCCGCGGAAGTCGCGGGCGCCCGGCAGCCCCTGCGCATACGCACAGGCGAATTTTCGCATCAGCAGCGTGCCCCGCTCGACGCCGAACCGCTGGCAGACAAGGTCGTAGTGATGGAGCACCAGTTCCCGCTGCTCATCGAGCGTGGGATCGGGTGGCATCGGTTCGCCCCGCAGGAGCGCCGCCACCTGGGCAAAGATCCACGGCCTCGCGAGTGCCTCGCGGGCGATCATCACGCCATCGACACCGCTCTCGCGGAGGCGGGCAACGGCGGTCTCGGCGGAGTCGATGTCGCCGTTCCCCACGACCGGCATTCGCGACACGCTCCGCTTCACCTCAGCGATCGCCTCCCAATCGGCTCTGCCGGTGAAGAACTGCGACGCCACGCGGCCGTGCACCGTCAGGCAGGAGGCTCCGGCTTCCTCGATCCGCTGCGCCACCTCGATGGCGGTGCGGCAGGTGTCGGCGCAGCCGAGGCGGATCTTCGCCGTGACAGGCACGCCGTCGCACGCCTCAACCACACGTCGCACGATCGTGCCAACGCGGTCGGGATCCCGCAGCAGCCACGACCCGCTGTGGGCCTTCTCAGTGACCTGGCGAACAGGGCAGCCGAAATTGAGGTCAACGACGCTGACACGAAACTCCTTGGCGAGACGGCGGCCGACCTGAGCAAGGTTGTCGGGATCGTTGTCCCACATCTGCACCGCCAGTGGCCGGGGTTCCTCCCGCACGCCCCAGAGCCGGTCGGGATGCTCGCCGCGGTGCGTCTCCATCCAGCTGGCGCTGCGAGCGGCGATCATCTCGGTGGCCAGCAGACCCGCCCCGCCGCACTCGCGGACCACCTGTCGGTAGGCGAAGTTCGTGTAGCCCGCCATCGGCGCCTGCAGCACCGGCGGATCGACGACCACCGGGCCGATGGCGAGTGGCGCGACGGTTGCGCGGGGGCCTGCGGGGGCAGCAGTGGTGGCTGTCATGGCGTGGCACTGAGGAGGCGATCACGCGGAACACGACCCGCGCACGATGCCCTTCAGCTTACTCGCTGCCGCCCGGCCGACACGGAGCGGCTGCTCGACGCCGTGAAAAGAGATGAGCACTTCGTTCCGGCATGACGACGTGATCGCCTGGAGTTTTGCGATTTGAATCAGATGGGAGCGGCCGATTCGCACGAATTCCCGCTCTGGCAGCAACGCGGCCCACTCGTTGAGCGTCCGCTTGAGGGTGCGGCGGTCGCCGCCCGGCAGTTGCACAACCGAGTAGTTCTGCAGCGACTCGACCCAGATGACGTCGTGCACCGGCACGAGTTCGGTCGTTTTCTGCCGCGTGGATTGAGAGGAGGGGATCGACACGCGGCCGAAGGGCGTCAGCCGGTCGGCCGACGTTGCGGTTTCCTCGCCAACCTGGAGGCCTTGGGATTGGGAGAACAAGCGGTCGATCCGTCGCAATGTCGTCCACACCCGCTTCGCGCGGATCGGTTTGAGCAGATAGTCGATGGCTCCGAATTCGAACGCCTCGAACGCGAAGTCGGGCCTGTCGGCGACGATCACGATCGCCGGCTCCGTCGCGAAGTGCCGTGCGACCGCGATACCCTCGCCGTCGGCCACGGCCAGATCGAGAAAGACCACATCGGGCCGGTGCTCTGCCGCCTGTTCGATCGCCGCGGGGATCGTTCGCGCCGTGCATCGGACCGCGAGCCGGTGGTGATCCTTGATCGCCGTCCTGAGTTGACGAACCGACGCCGCATGGGCATCGACGATCATCACCGACAGGGCACGGGCCGGCAGGGGATGGACTGCTTCGTCGTGAAGCCGCTGCACGATCATGGGGGCGGGTGGTCGCGGAGCCGAGGGCGGGGAAACGGTGCCCTCGACATTACCCACGGGATGCGAAAAATCCCAGGAAATAGCCGAACGAATCGAAAAAAGCCGCGAAAAACGCCATGCCGCGGCATTGGGCCGAGGCCACCAGGCCGAGGCGTTAGTTGGCCGTCGGTGCGGGTGGGGGCGGAGCAGGGGTCGCCTGCTGTGGAGCGGGTGGAGACTGGGGACGCCACTGGATCGGCGTGCCGATGAGCATTGAGACGAAGCGGTCGTCCGGCACCGACAGATCGGCGACGGCCATCGCGTATTCGGCGATGTCGAGGTTGTAGGCCCGCATCACCTTCACGAATTCCCGCTGCTGACCGGTGACCGCAGCGTGGGCGGCGGTCACGGCCTCGATCGGACGCTGCCCCTTGGCATGATCGGCCTCCGCCATCTGCATCGCCTTCTGGGCGGCCGCCACGGCGGCGGCGCGGGCTTCGAACGCCTCGTGCTTGGAGGGGAGCATCCGCACGATCGCCCGAATGCGGCCCGTGGCCGGGCGAGTAGCGAAGATGGTTTCGAAGTGCGTCTGGTAGGGGCCCGCCAGGGGCCGGTCAACGGGCCACGGCAGCGGGTCGCCTGCGGGCAGACGGACGAGATCGACCAGTTCCTGTTGGGCGGCGACGAGTTCCGCGCGGGCGTCGGCCAGGTCGGCCCGCGCGGCGGCCAGTGCCACATCGAGCACCGCCCGATCATGGGGATCACCACCGGGGGCGATCAGTTCCAGCCGCTCGAGCGCTTCGGTGCTCCAGCGGAGCATCGCGAATCCCGCCGACACCTTCCAATAGGCCTGCGAAATCCAGAGCCGGCGTGAACGGTCGCCCGACCGCTCGAGCGCCTCCACCAGCGGCAAGGGACGCGCATACACCGCCGCGTGAGGCCCCGCCGCCGCACCGGCATGACCCCCGGCATCGAGCGGTTCGAGCGCCTTGGAAAGCACGTCGGTCGCCATGCTGGTGGCGGTCTGCTCACCGCGGCCGCCTGCGGGCGGTGCCACCACGACGGAGACCGTTCCATCAGCGGCGGGCTCACGTGCAGCGGCCGGCTCGCGGACGGCGGAATCCTCGCCGCGGACGGCGGGCAGTGTCGCGAGCAGGACGGCGATGGACGGAATGAAGAACCATGGATGTGAACGCATGGCAGCATCATACCGGCAGGATAGGGCTGGAGGATGCCCGGTGCCGTGGTGCATGGTCACGAGGCAGCGTCAAGATACGGGTCCTGGCTCATCTGGATATGGGCCTCCGCACGCTGCCGCTCGACGTATTCAAGCAGACGACGCTGCCGCACGTGCCGGGCTTCAACCCGTTGCTGCGCCCGTCGAAACACTGCCAGCAGACGTTCGGCATCGCCACCCAGACGATCGGCGAGTCGCGCCACCGTGCGGCGGGCACGGGCTGGTCCATAGCCCTGGATCAGAATGTCGTCGTCGAGCGACACGTACTGCCGCCAGGTGCCGGGGTCACCCTGTCGGCCGCAGCGGCCAACGAGCTGCCGGTCGATCCTCGCCGATTCGTGGAGTTCGGTGCAGATCACGTGCAGACCGCCGAGGTCGCTCACTCCCTCACCCAGTTTGATGTCGGTGCCGCGTCCGGCCATGTTCGTGGAGACCGTGATCTGGCCGAGTTGGCCCGCCTGCGACACGATCTCGGCCTCCTTTTCGATGTGCCGGGCGTTGAGCACGGTGTGTTGCAGGCCGGCTCCTTCCAGCAGCCGCGATAGTTCCTCCGACTTGTCGATCGACCGCGTGCCGATGAGCACGGGCCTGCCGAGGGCGTGCATCTCTTTCGTCTCGGTGACGATCCTCGCGAATTTCTCGGCCTGGTTTACGCAGACCACCGGCGTGAGCCGCTGGCGGATCGCGGGCCGGTTGGTAGGCACCACGGCCACCGCCACGTCGTAGGTCCGCGCGAGTTCTGCGGCGCTCGTCGCGATCGTGCCGGTCATCCCCGCGAGGTGCGGCCAGCGTGCAAAGAGATTTTGGAGGGTGACTCTCGCCGCATGCCCGGATGGCACCGTGATTTCGATCTGTTCCTGGGCTTCGACGGCCTGATGCAGGCCATCCCGCCAGTTGCGGCCTTCGGCGGCGCGTCCGGTCGATTCGTCGATGATCACGACCTTGCCATCGCGGACGACATACTGCCGGTCGCGGATGAAGAACCGCCGCGCCCGCGCCGCCCGTTCGACGGCATCGTAGATCGCCAGCAGGCTCGTTGATTCGATCGCATCGGGACGTTTCATCGCCCGCACGCGGCTGCGGCCCCGGCCGAGGAGTTCGCAGGTCTGCTTCTGAGGCTCGACCTCGAAATCCTCGTCAGCCTGCAATTCCAGGGCTGCCTGCGCGGCGAAGCGAAAGAGTGCCTGCTCGGCGGCCTGGGCCTCGCCGGGGGGCGATGCGATGATCAACGGCGTCCTCGCGTCATCGATGAGCACGTTGTCAGCCTCGTCCACCAGCGCAAACCAATACGGCCGCTGCAGCAGCTTGGACGCGCTGCCCGGCGTTTTGCCTGTGAGCATGCCGCCCAGATCGCCGCGGCCTTCGGTGATCTCCCGGTTCATTAGGCGGTCTTTGAGGAAGTCGAAGCCAAACTCTCCTGCCGTGCCGTAGGTGACGTCGCAGGCGTAGGCCTTCCGCCGCACGTCGAAATCCTGTTGGGACTGGATGATGCCCACGCTGAGACCGAGCGCCTCGTAGATCGGCGTCATCCATTCGGCGTCGCGTTTGGCGAGGTAGTCGTTGACCGTGGCGAGATTGGCCCCGCGGCCGGAGAGCGCGTAGAGCACAAGCGGCAGCGTGGCAACGAGCGTTTTCCCTTCGCCCGTTTGCATCTCGACGATGGCACCGTGCACCAGCGCGATGCCTGCGAGCAGTTGCACGTCGTAATGCCGCATGCCGAGCCGCCGCCGGCCAGCTTCGCGGGTGGCGGCGAAGCTCTCGATGAGGAGCGAATCGGCCGCTTCGCCCGCGCGGGCCCGGTAGGAGAGCGATCGGCCCAGCCGCTTGAGGGCCAGATCGTTGAGCGACTCCATCTCGGGGGCAAGGGCCTCGATGCGGGAGACCATCCGCCAGGTGGAGGCATTGATGGCAGGGCGTGTGCCGATGCCGAACCGCGGGGCTATGCCGTCGAGCCAGTCAAACATGAATCGCCGCGCTTTCACCGAATGCCTGCCGCCCACGAGGACGTCGCAGTCAGTATCGGCGGCGTCTCAGGGAGCGACAAGTGTTCGGCAACCGGGATGGCCATGCCCGGGGCTGTCCACGCCCCGTCGCCGGACGTTCGCTATGGGCATCCTGCCCTTCGCTCACTCGATGCTGACTGCGCTAGCCAGATCGCCTCCGCTTCGGCATCCTGTCTGCGCTGGTCAGCAACGCCGGCTCTCGGGGCATGGGCAGCCCCTCGCCGATGCAGGGCGGCAGGCGGTTCGATCAGGCCTAGGCCCGGAGGGCCGGGTAAGTACCAGCGGGCGGAGGCCCGCCAAGCCGGGACGGCCAGGATGGCCGTGCCCGGCGTGTGTTCAGTATCGGGCCGGTTGCACGGGGACGGCGCGGGCCGGCGGCATGCCGCTGGTATTGGAGAAGGGCCACCAGTTGCCATTGGCGGTCTGCTGCTGAGGTCCGGCGGGCATCTGCGGCATGGACTGCTGAAGCTGGTTGGTCGCTCCCTGCATGCTCTGCTGAAACTGGTTGTTCAACTGTTGGGCCTGATTGTTGAAGCCCTGCTGGTATTGGTTCGCCGTATTCTGCATCTGATTGGCGAGCTGTTGCTGCTGTGCGTTCAACGACTGCTGAGCCTGATTGGCAAATTGCTGGGGCTGCGCCTGCAGCTGATTCGCGTACTGCTGCGCCTGGTTCGTCATGCTCTGTTGGTACTGATTCGCCTGATTGGCCAGTTGGTTGCCATATTGCTGCATGTTCGCCGGCTGCTGGATGGCGGGGGGCGATGCGGCGTTGCCCGACTGGGCCCAGCTCCAGGTGTTGTTGGCCGGAGCGGTCGGCTGGGCAACGCTCTGCCAGCTCGTGGCTGGGCCTGGCATCGGTGCCGCGCCTGGGGCGGCGGGGTAGGAAACGGCCGGCGGTGTCGTCGCGTAGCTGCCGTAAGCGGCAGGCTGGCCGACCATGCCGGTGCCCGGCGGTGCGACCGTGCTGCCATAGACTGGCGCGGCCGTCTGAGGCGGGGTCTGGCAGCCGGCAAGACTCAGCAGAACGACAGCCGCGAGCGCGGCTGTGGCGAGGCAGAGATAGGACCCATGGTCGCGGAGTCGGGGCATGCCGTCCCGGGGGTCGACATCAGGCCGGTGCCGAGCGGGAAGCTCAGGAAGGCAGCGGGAAAATTGCAACACGGCTCATACTCCGCAGGCTGGCGGTTAAAAAACAGGCCGTCGGGCTGGACATGACGAAACGGTATGCACAATCTGGGCCTGGAAAGACGCTGATGGGCCGGGAGGATAGCGAGTGGCCCACACGCGTCCAGACCAGTTCGCCGCCGGTGTCCGTGGAACGCCCGCAGCGCAGCCCGGTCATCCTCGCAGTCCGCGGCGGCGTGCATTCCGCTGTCTTCCCAGTTGCCCCGACCTGCCACCAGCCCGGCGTTCAGCATCGACATGGAATCCCCCAACGATCTCGCCGCTGCAGACCTGGCTGGCAGCGGCCAGATCAGCCGTCCGTTGGACAGCCGTCTGCTTCTGAACGAGCTGCGGCGTGAGTCGGTCCGGGTGGGCTTTTCGCGTTTGGGAATCGCCCCGGCCGGGCCGCCACCTCGGCAGGAACTCGTCCGTCGCTGGCTCGATCAGGGGTTTGCGGGGGTGCTGCGGGAATGGTTCGAGAGGCAGGAGCCGTTGCGTGCCGATCCAGCCACCCTGCTTTCCGGTGTGCGGAGTGTGATCATGCTCGCCACCGACCATGCGACGGCCGCCGCCGACACTCCTGCAGAAGACGGTGGGCCGGGGCAGGGGAGAGGCCGCGTGGCCCGCTATGCGTGGGGCGACGACTACCACGACCTGCTCCGCAGCCGGGTGAACATGCTGGGGGCCTGGCTGGAGGCCCGCGTGCCGGGCTGCCGCACCCGCGGCGTGGTCGATTCGGCGCCGCTGGCGGAGCGGGAGTTTGCCTGGCTCGCGGGCCTTGGCTGGTTCGGGAAGAACACGATGCTGATCGACCCTCGCGCGGGTAGTTTCTTTTTTCTGACGGCACTGCTGACCGACCTTGAACTTCCCGCCGACACGCCGATCGAGGTGGACCACTGCGGCACCTGCACGGCCTGCCTCGACGCCTGTCCAACCGCCGCCTTCGTCGAGCCTCGCGTGCTCGACGCCAGCCGCTGTATCAGCGGGCTATCGATCGAAGACCACGGGCCGATCGCCGCTGACCTCAGGACCGGCATGCAGGACTGGATATTCGGCTGTGACATCTGCCAGGAGGTCTGTCCTTGGAACCGTCATGCGCCGGGCTCGACGGAGCCGACGTTTCAACCCCGCGACGGCCTGCCGACGCCGTCGCTCGCCGAAATTCTCGAACTCGATGCCGAAGCCTTTCGGCAGCGGTTCAAGGGCTCGCCGCTGCGACGGGCCAAGCGACGTGGTCTGCTGCGGACGGCGGCAATTGCCTTGGGCAATCGGCCACATGCCCCGTCGTTCGACGCGCTCGCCGCGGCGCTTGCCGATGAGGAGCCGGTGGTCCGCGGGGCGGCCGGCTGGGCGCTGGGGCGATGGCGTCACGCGGCGGTCATGCCCGAGCGGGCCCGTGCGGTGCTCGTCGCGCGGCTGGCGGTCGAGGCCGACGACGACGTGCGGGCGGAGATCGAGCGGGCGCTGGCGTAGCGGCGGTTCGGGGCTGCCCATGCCCCGAGAGCCGGACGTTCGCTACGGCCATGCGGCTTTCACGCCGGTTCACGATCCCCCGGCTTGCGCCGGGGGCTTGTATTGGGCGGGGTGCCCCGTTCGATACAAGCCCGGAGCGCGAGCGATGGGATGTGTCCCTGTCCGATATAAGCCCGGAGCGCGAGCGATGGGATGTTGCATCGCGGCATGGGTCACGTGAACACAGCCGCTAACACTCGGTCGTTTCGTCGATGTCGGCGGCGGGGTCGCGGCCGGGACCATCTTCGGCGTAGAACCGCGCGAGCACGTCAGACCAGTTGGCGTTCACCTTCACATCGACAAAGGCGGTGCGGACCGGCAGATATTCCGGGTGCAGCCGGGCATACTTGATGGCAAACTTCCGCATCAGCCGGCCGGCCAATTCGGCGCCGTGCAGTTCCTCGGACAGCTCGAAGTGTTCGCGGAGCAACTCGGCCTGCTCATGAATCGTGGGCGGTGGCGGCGGTGTCTCGCCGGCGAGCAGTGCGAGCGTCTGTCGGAAGATCCACGGGTTGCCGATCGCTCCCCTCGCAATGCTCACGCCATCGACGCCGGTCTGCCGCAGCATGGCGACACAGGCCTCGGCGGAGAAGAGATCGCCCGAGCCGATCACGGTTCTGCTGCCTGCATGCCGCTTCACGGACGCGAGAAACTCCCAGTTGCTCGGGCCGACATATTTCTGCTGCACGGTGCGGCCGTGGACGGTGATCGCGGCGACGCCCCGCGCAAAGGCTCCGTCGAAGATCGTCCAGAACCGGTCGGCACTCTGTGGGGAATCGTCGATGCCCCGGCGCATCTTGAGCGTGACGGGCACCTGCGGCGGCACCGCGTCGCGGACCCGCGACACGATCTCGAGCGCCGTCTCCGGCACGCTGAGCAGATAGCCGCCGCGGCAGCGGCCGAGCACCTTCTTCACCGGGCACCCGAAGTTGATGTCGATGACGTCAAAGCCCTCCGCTACCAGCCGGCGGGCGGCAGGGGGGAAGTCGTCAGGGTTCGAGCCCATCAGCTGGCCGCCGACCGGATGCTCCTCGGGTGAGACGGCGATCCGGGCGAGGTTGCGTTTGTTGCGGCCGACCACGGCGACGAATGTGTCGAGCAGCACCTCGCCGAGCGAGTAGGCCGCCCCATGCCGCCGGGCAAGCACCCGCATCGCTCGGTCGCTGTAGCCCGAGAGCGCAGCCTGCACCACGGGAGAGGCGAGCGTGATGCCGCCGATCGAGAGCGTGGGTGCTTGGAATGGGGCCAGCATGACGCGGGTCATCGTAGCAGCGCTGGGGACAGTCCGTTGTCGAGCCAGTCGGCGTCAGGTCAGGACGGGGCAGGTGTCGAACCAGGTGCGGCCCTGGGCCGCCATCCACTCGACGCTCGCCATGGGGCCCCATTCGCCGGCGATGTAAGGATCGATCGGCGGCATGTCCACCGAACTCCATGCCCGGATGAAAGGATCGATGATCTCCCACGACTTCTCCACCTCGTCGGCCCGGGCGAAGAGGCTGGCGTCGCCGGTCATCACGTCAAGCAGCAGCGGCTCGTAGGCCTCCGGCAGCCGACCCATGAACTGGCGGGAGTAGCTGAACTCGAGATCGGTGAGCCGCAGCTTCATGCCACCACCCGGGACCTTGGTGTGGAAGTGGAGCTGAATGCCCTCGGCGGGCTGAATCTGGATCACAAGCCGGTTGCCCTCGCGGACGCTCCTGTGCTTGCCGTCGGCAAACAGCTCCAGCGGCGGCTGCCTGAAGGCGATCACGATCTGGGTAGTGCGGCAGCTCATCACCTTGCCGCTTCGCAGGTAGAACGGCACGCCCTGCCACCGCCAGTTGTCCACCTCCAGGCGGATCGCCCCGAAGGTCGCGGTCTGGCTGGTGGGCGGCACCCCCGGCTCGTCGAGATAGCCGCGGTACTGCCCGCGAATCCCCGCCGCCGCCACCTCGCTCAGGTCGAGCGGCCGGATCGCCTCCAGTACCTTCACCTTCTCATTCCGCACGGCGCTCGAGTTGAACCGCACAGGCGCCTCCATCGCGGTCACCATCAGGAGTTGGAGCAGGTGGTTTTGAAACATGTCGCGGAGCACGCCAGCGGTGTCGTAGTAGCTCGCGCGGCGGCCCACCGCCACCTCCTCGGCCACGGTGATCTGCACGTGGTCGATGTAGCGGCGGTTCCAGACCGGTTCGAAGATCGTGTTGGCAAACCGCAGTGCCAAAATGTTTTGCACCGACTCCTTGCCGAGGTAGTGGTCGATGCGGAACACCTGGCGTTCGTGGAACACGCTGTGCAGATGTTCGTTGAGGGCTCGGGCGGTGGCGAGGTCGGTGCCGAACGGCTTCTCCACGACGATGCGGCGGGGGCCGTTCGTTTCGATCGCCATGCCGTGGCTGCCGAGCGCCGCGACGACCGGCTCGTAGAACTGCGGCGCGGTGGCGAGGTAGTAGACCCGTGTCGTCTCCGCGGCCCCTTCGAGCGTGTGCAGCCGGTCAGCAAGACCCTGAAAGTCTTCCGATCGGCCAATGTCGCCCGGCTGGTAGTGGATGGTCTTGGCGAATTCCCGCCAGGAGGCGTCGTCGAGCGGGGCGCCCTCGGCATGCTTGGCGGTGGACTCGCGGAGTGTCGCCCGCCACTCGTCGTCGGTCATCGGCGTCCGAGAGAAGCCCACGATCCGCGTGTCGGCCGGCAGCAGACCGTTGCGTTTCAGGTTGTAGAGCGCAGGCACGAGTTTCCGACTGGTGAGGTCGCCGGACGCGCCGAAGATCACGATCGTGTGGGACATGCCTACAGCCTCATGCCGGTGAAGCCGCCGTCGACGTAGAGGTCGGTGCCGGTGATGAAACTGCCTGCCACGGGGGCACAGAGCAGAATGGCGGCGCCGACGAGCTCCTCCGGATTGCCGAACCGGTTCATCGGCGTCTGGCTCATGATCGAGGCGGTCCGTTCCGGCGAGAGGATCTTGCGGTTCTGCTCGGCCGGAAAGAAGCCGGGGCAGAGAACGTTGACGCGAACACCCTTGGGGGCCAGTTCGCGGGCCACGTTTTGCGTGTAATTGACGACCGCAGCCTTCGAGGCGGAGTAGGCAAACACCTTCGAGAGCGGCTTGTCGGCCGAGACACTGCCGATATTCAGGATCGCCCCGCTGCCGGCGGCTGCCATGTGGCTGCCGAAGATCTGACAGCCGAGGTGGGTGCTCTTGAGGTTGGTGTCGAGGACCTTGGTGAAGTCGTCGTCGGCAATGTCGAAGTAGGGCACCGATGAATTCACACCGGCACAGTTGACAAGGATGTCGGCCCGGCCGCGGGCGTGGATCACAGCATCGAGAAGCGCCGTCACGCTCGCCCGGTCAACCGCGTCGACCGAGACAAACATGCCGCTCCCGCCTGCAGCCTTGATCGCATCGACACGGGCCTCGCCCCGGTCGGCGCCCCGGCCCGCCACGACGACGAAGGCACCGGCCCGTGCCAGGCCCTCGGCCAATGCGCCGCCGAGCACGCCCGTGCCTCCGACGACGACGGCCGTGCGGCCCGCGAGCCCGAACAGGTTTTCGAGATAGGATTCAGCCATGAAAGTCGCTCCTCCTGGATGATGGCAACCGCTCAGCTCACGGGTCGGCGGAGGTCGAGCCACTCGGTATGGAACGTGCCCGGCTTGTCGGTGCGTTCGTAGGTGTGAGCGCCGAAGTAGTCTCGCTGGGCCTGCAGTAGGTTTGCCGGCAGCCGCTCGTGGCGGTAGCCGTCGTAGTAGGCCAGTGCCGCCATGAATCCGGGCACCGGCACGCCGATCGTGGCGGCCGAGGCGATCACGTGCCGCCAGGACGCCTGGCTGTCGGCGAGCGCCTTTTGAAAATAGGGCGCCAGCATGAGGTTTTCCAGGTTCGGCTCGGCATCGTAGGCCTCGGCGATCCGCTCCAGGAACTGGGCGCGGATGATACAGCCACCCCGCCAGAGCATGGCGATCGACCGGTAGTCGAGCTTCCACTCATTCTCTTTCGCGGCGGCCGCCAGCTGCACGAAGCCCTGGGCGTAGCTGGCGATCTTGGAGGCATAGAGCGCCTGGCGGACCTGCTCGATGAAGAGCTGGGTGTCGCCGCGATTTTGCATGTCGGGACCCACGAGCACGCGGCTGGCGCGGGTTCGCTGTTCCTTCATGGCGGAGAGGCAGCGGGCGTAGACCGCCTCGGTGACGAGTGTGCTGGGCACGCCCATGTCGAGTGCCAGCTGGCTCATCCACTTGCCGGTGCCCTTGGCGCCGGCCTTGTCGAGGATCTTGTCGACGACGAAGTCGTTGGTGCCGGGATCGCGGGCGGTGAAGATGTCGCGGGTGATCTCGATGAGGTAACTGTCGAGTTCGCCGCGGTTCCAGGTGTCGAACACCTTGGCCAGTTGGTCGTTTGAGAGACCGGCCGCCTGCTTCAGGAGCCAGTAGGCCTCGCAGATCAGCTGCATGTCGCCGTATTCGATGCCGTTGTGAACCATCTTCACATAGTTGCCGGCGCCGCGAGGGCCGACCCAGTCGCAGCAGGGGATGTCGCCCTTGGGGCCGACCTTGGCGGCGATGGCCTGGAAGATCGGCTGGATGAGCGGCCAGGCTGCTTTGGATCCGCCGGGCATGAGACTGGGACCCTTGAGGGCGCCCTCTTCGCCGCCGGAGACGCCGGTGCCGATGTAGAGCAGGCCCGAGGCCTCGACCTCCTTCGTGCGGCGGTCGGTGTCGGAGGGGAGCGTGTTGCCGCCGTCGATGATGACGTCGCCCTTGGAGAGCAGGGGGGTGAGCGTGGCGATCAGTTGGTCCACGGCCGGGCCGGCCTTGACCATCATCATCACCTTCCGCGGAGACTTGAGCGACGCGACCAAGTCTTCGAGCGTACGGCAGCCAACGACGTTGGGCTGCTTGCCGCGGTCGGCCGTGAAGGCGTCTGTCACGCTGGTCGTGCGGTTGTAGACCGCGATGGAGTAGCCGCGGCTGGCGATGTTGAGGGCGAGGTTTTCGCCCATGACGGCCAGTCCGATGAGTCCGATGTCGCACGACGCCTGCTTGGTCATCCGCGAAGCTCCTTAAGGTCAGTGATGGTTGAGGTCAGTGATGATGTGTGGTGGCGTGTCAGCCGCCGGCGTGGTGCCGTCCGGCGGGCCGAATCGTCGGCGAGCCGAGACTATATCGGTCTTTTTGGCCCTGAGCCAAACTCTGCCGGTTCTGCCCGGGTTTGGCGATTGTGGGGAGTCTGAGCGGCCCCCTGGCGGAGGGCTGCCCGGAGCAGATTGCCAGAACAGCCGGAACAGATTGAAGGAACCGGGGGTCGGCGGCCGATTTCCTAGGCGGGATCGGAACAGCCGTGTTTGGCGGCAGAACCGGTCATGTCAACGCGATAAGTACAGCTTGACCAAACGCCCCAATCTCCCGTAGCGTGAGCGATGCTGATTGGCGGCAATCGGTTGATTGATGTTGGTACAGAGCGGCTCCGTAGCCAAGTGGCTAAGGCAGCGGATTGCAAATCCGCCATCGTCGGTTCGACTCCGACCGGAGCCTCTGCTTCTGAAACCCCTGCGATGTGCCGACAACAGCGGCCTTCGCAGGGGTTTTTTCGTTTTCGGCCACGGTAGGGGCGGGCGGATCGGCTGCAAGGGATCGGCCGCGATCAGTCGCTCGCGACTCACCGGCTCGCCATAGCGATAGGACGCGATCGCGAGCCTGCTCTGGATAGCAAAAGGTGCCAGCCACCAGGAATGGCTCACGGATTCCTCTCGCTCGCGCTTCGGGCTTGCATGGGAAACCCCCTCCATCTAAAGCCCGCAGCGCAAGCAAGGGAATACGGGTCGCCTGCACATCCCTTGCCGAACAGGATTGGGATGCAGTGCTTTGGGCGTTCCAGTGCGGTGCCGCGATTTGCACGGGCCAGTTGCAGAATGCGGCAGTTGCCGCCGGCGCCGGTTGGGCCCGGCTTTCCGAGACGGCGTGAATCGCCCGAATCTCCCGGTTTGCACGAATGTGGTGGTTTGGCATGGCGTGTGCATCGTTCCCATGCCTCAGTCACCCTTGGCTCCGGAGAACGACACCATGGTTGCCACTGCCTGCCTGCCTCTTCAGCGATCCGGCGGCGATATCTGGGGGAGCGATGAGGCCTCCGACGAGGATCTGATCCTTCGGACCCGCCGGGGCGACGGCGGCTCGGCGTTTGAGTCGCTGCTGCACCGGTATGAACACGATCTGTTCCGCTACCTGCGGCGGTATCTCGGCAACGCCGAAATGGCTGAAGACGTCTTTCAATTGACGTTTTTACAAGTCCACATGAAGCGGGAAAGCTTCGAGGTCGGCCGTCGCTTTCGTCCTTGGCTCTACGCCATCGCCACCAACCAGGCGATCGACGCGCAGCGACGTAATCGCCGTCACCGCATGGTGAGCCTCGACCAGCCGCTTGGCCAGGATGCCGACTCGGGCGGGCTCTGGCATGCAATTGCCGGCAACGCGACCGCTGCCGACGACGCCTCGGAAGATCTCGAGGCCGCCGAGTGGGTACGGGCGGCGGTCGATGCACTGCCCGCGCCGCAGAAGGCGGTGCTGCTGCTCGTCTATCACCAGGGGCTTGCATATCGTGAGGCGGCCGACACGCTCGGGCTGCCCGTGGGAACGGTCAAGAGTCGCCTGCATGCCGCGATCCGCAGCCTCACTCGATCCTGGAAGGTTCAACAGACGCCTCCCGGGTGAGTGTGCCCCGGAGTCCCCCGGCTTGCGCCGGGGGCTTTTATTGATCCGGACGTGGAATGGTGTTCGTGCCCGGAATCCCCCGGCTTGCGCCGGGGGCTTTTATTGATCCGGACGTGGAATGGTGTTCGTGCCCGGAGTCCCCCGGCTTGCGCCGGGGGCTTTTATTGATCCGGACGTGGAATGGTGTTCGTGCCCGGAATCCCCCGGCTTGCGCCGGGGGCTTTTATTGATGGGCGTGCAGCACGTTTGAAAAGAAGCCCCGGGCGGATCCCCGGGGGGCGTACTTATCGACTGCGAGCCTGGCGATACCAGCGAATGAGGGCGTTGGTCGAACTGTCGTGGGCCAGCGATGGCTCTGCCTGCGATTCGAGTTCGGGGATGATCCGGTTAGCGAGCACCTTGCCGAGTTCCACGCCCCACTGGTCGAACGGATTGACGCCCCAGATGCAGCCCTGCGTGAAGACGCTGTGCTCGTAGAGGGCCACGAGGCTGCCGAGCACGCGGGGCGTGAGCCGCTCGGCCAGGATCGTGGTGCTCGGCCGGTTTCCTGGAAACGTCTTGTGTGGCACGAGCGCCTCTGCGACGCCCTCGGCCCGCACCTCGTCGGCCGTCTTGCCGAAGGCGAGTGCCTCGGCCTGTGCAAACACGTTCGACATCAGCAGATCGTGGTGCCGGCCGACGGGATTGTCCGACCGGGCGAAGCCGATGAAATCGCAGGGGATCAGCCGCGTGCCCTGATGGATCAGCTGATAGAAGGAGTGCTGCCCATTGGTGCCGGGCTCGCCCCAGAAGATCGGGCTGGTCTGGTAGTCGTCGATCAACCGGCCATCGAGCGTCACCCGCTTGCCGTTTGACTCCATCGTGAGCTGTTGGAGATAGGCCGGGAACCGCTTCAGA
>CANHCU010000068.1 GCA_947459185.1 Planctomycetaceae bacterium
AAGGGTGCCGCCATCGGCAGCAGCCCTTTCCAGATGGTGTCGTTCAAGCAACCAGCTGAAAAGGCAGCTGAGGCGGCAACCAAGCCTGCTGCTGACGAGAAGGCTGACGAGAAGGCTGACGAGAAGAAAGAGAAGAAGCCTGCTGAAGAGAAGGTTGCCGTCGAGAAGGCTGCCGAGGCGACGGCATCTGCCGAGACGAAAGACGAGAAGAAAACCGAAGAGGCGGCACAATTCGAGCCGCTCGACGCGGTGAAGGACGACATCCGCAAGCGACTCGCACGGGAACGGGCCGACGCCCGGATCGACGCCATCTTCACGGCCGTGGCGGGCGATGTCGGCCGCTATGCCGAGGACTACGCCCTCTGGCAGGCCCGCAAGCCCGCCGGCGTCGAGGCCCCGCGGCCCCCTGACCTCGCCAAGATCGCCGAAAAGCAGGGCCTGGTATCGGGCCGCTCAGATCTGGTCGCTCCCGACGCGGCCTTTGCCGCCGGCGGCATCGGCGGCAGCTTTGAGTTCGTTCAGGATCCTTCGAGCCGCTTTGGCATCCGTCAGCAACGCTGGCTCGACCAGATGTTTGGAACCGGCTCGATGTCGTTGCGTCCCATCCGCTCGCGGGATGTGGAGGGGAATCGCTACCTGTCGTGGCGGACGGAGGACCAGCCCGAGTTCACACCGTCATTTGAGACCGCCCGCTCGGGTGTCGAACGGGCCTGGCGGATCGTCGAGGGCCGCGGTCTGGCCAAGAAACGAGCTGAGGCACTGGCCCAGCAGGCTGGCGCCGGTGGCGATGAGACCAAGCCCATTCAGGTCGGTCCATTCTCCTGGCTCGAGCAGGGCATGGGTGGCGGCGGAGCCCTGGTGCTGTCGCAGCCTGAGGGCATCTCGATGCCCGGTGACGAATTCATGCGGGCAGTGTTCTCTCTGGAGCCGGGCAAGACGGCCGTGGCGTTCAACGAACCGCGGACCGTCTGCTACGTGATCCGGCTCGTCTCCCAGGAGCCGCCCGCGGCCGAACTACAGGAGAAGTTCATCTCCGGCCGCAACGACCGTCAGAAGATCGGCATGGTCGCGCAGCGGGAGGCCTCGAACACCTTCCGGGAACTGATCGAGGGGATGCAAAAGCGGTACCGCCTCGACTGGAAGCGGCAGCCGAGGTAGGTGCCGGCGGTCGCAGTAAGTTGATTCCCGCTTTCCCTTGCTTGCGCTGCGGGCTTGGATGAGCCCCGGCTTGGCTGCCGCCTCGCTCCCATGCAAGCCCGAAGCGCAAGCGAGGGAATCCGCCCCCGAATTGGTCCACGGGGTTCTAGCGTTGCTTGAGCACGACCACCGCCAGCGGCGGCAGCGTGAGCGAGAGCGAGTGCTCGCGGCCATGGTGCGGCACAGGCGATGACTGAAGCCCGCTGCCGTTGCCAGCGTTGCTGCCGCCATACCAGGCCGAGTCGCTGTTGAACACTTCCTCGTAGGAGCCCGCGGCCGGAACCCCGAGCCGGTAGCCCTGCCGGAGCACCGGCGTGAAGTTACAGCAGACCACCAACGCATCACGGCTGTTGGAGCCGCGACGCACGAAGGCGAGCACGCTGTCCTGCCAATTGTGGCAGTCGATCCATTCGAAACCGCGGCCGTCGAAATCGAGTTCGTGGAGGGCTGGCTCCCGCTGCACGAGATTGTTCAGGTCGGCCACCGCGCGGGACAGGCCGCGATGGCTCTCCCCTGCGAGCAGGTGCCAGTGCAGGCTCTCGTCGAAGTTCCATTCCTGCCACTGTCCGAATTCGCCCCCCATGAAGAGCAGCTTCTTACCCGGGTGGCACCACATGTAGGCGTAGAGGAGCCGGAGGTTGGCGAACTTCTGCCAGATATCCCCTGGCATCTGGTCGAGCAGCGATCCCTTGCCGTGCACCACCTCGTCGTGTGAGAAGGGCAGCACGAAGTTTTCGTGAAAGGCATAGATCAGACTGAAGGTGAGCTCGTCGTGGTGATATTTGCGGTGCACCGGATCGTGCCGCATGTAGCGGAGCGTGTCGTTCATCCAGCCCATGTTCCACTTCAGGCTGAAGCCGAGCCCGCCGACATAGGTCGGCCGCGACACACCGGCCCAGGCGGTTGACTCCTCCGCGATCGTCAGCACGCCGGGGTGGTGCTCGTGAACCTGGATGTTGAAGCTCTTGACGAACTCGATCGCCTCGAGGTTTTCCCGGCCGCCGTGGCAGTTGGGCACCCACTCGCCGTCCTTGCGGCTGTAATCGAGATAAAGCATCGAGGCCACGGCATCGACCCGCAGGCCGTCTACGTGGTAACGATCAAGCCAGAACAGCGCGCTCGAGACCAGGTAGTTGGCGACCTCGTTGCGGCCGTAGTTGAAGATCAGCGTGCCCCAGTCGGGATGCTCGCCCTTCCGCGGATCTTCGTGCTCGTAGAGCGCGGTGCCGTCAAATCGACGCAGCCCGTGGGCGTCCCGCGGGAAATGGGCCGGCACCCAGTCGATGATCACGCCGATGCCGGCCCGATGCAGGGCGTCGATGAGCGCCATCAGATCCTCAGGCGAGCCGAAGCGGCTGGTGGCCGCGAAGAGGCCGATCGTCTGGTAGCCCCAACTCGCAGAGAGCGGGTGCTCCGAGGGGGGCAGGAATTCGACGTGCGTGAACCCCATCTCCTGGCAGTAGGGGACAAGCTCTCGCTCGATTTCCGCATAGGTGAGCCAGCGGTGCGGGGTGTTGCCCGGCCGCCGCCAGCTCCCGAGGTGCACCTCGTAGATGCTCATCGGCGCCGACAGGCTGTTGCGGGCTGCCCGCTGCGCCATCCACTCCTCGTCCCGCCAGGAATAGCTGGCGAGGTCAACCACCTTGGAGGCCGTCCGCGGCGGCACCTCGGCCCCAAAGCCGTAGGGGTCGGCGCGGTCGCTCACGCTGCCGTCCGCCTTGACGCGATATTTATAGAGCGTGCCGGCACCGATGCCGGGCACGAACAGCTCCCAGATCCCCGACGGGATCCGCTTCTGCATCGCGTGCCGCTGGCCATCCCAGCCGTTGAAATCCCCTACGATGCTCACGGCCTCGGCATTGGGGGCCCAGACGGAGAAGTTCACGCCCGCCACGCCTTCGGCGACGTGCAGCTGCGCCCCGAGCTTCTCGTAGCTCTTCCAGTGGCGGCCCTCGCCCAGCAGATGGAGGTCATAGTCGGTGAGCATGGGGCCACATGGTATCGTTCCCGACAGCGGTCCGCCTACCGGAACCCGCCAACTGCCCGCGGAATTGAGGACTCAGGATGGGATTCGAACGGTTTGCGCCGGTGGAACGGCGAATCGACATCAACGGCCGTCCACTCTCCGTCTGGCGCCCCCCCAACATGGAGGCGCTGATCGATCTGGTGGCCTTCGACGAGGATGAGCGGATTCCCTACTGGGCCGACGTCTGGGAATCGGCGATCGTGCTCGCCGAGGAACTCGCGGCCATCGACGGGACCGGACTCACGCTCCTCGAACTCGGCTGTGGCCTGGGCCTGCCCGCGCTGGCGGCCGCCCGCGCCGGATTCACCGTGACCGCCACCGACTATGAGTCACCGGCTCTGGAGGGCGTGCGATACAACGCCGCCCGCAACGGGTTCGACGCTATCACCACGCGCGAGCTCGACTGGCGCAGGCTCCCTGCTGATCTGGGCCGCTACGACCGCGTGGTGGCGGCCGACGTGCTCTACGAATCGCACCATCCCGCGGCGCTCGCCGACGTGATCGCCCGCACGCTCAAGCCCGACGGCCTCGCGCTCGTGGCTGATCCCTGTCGGCAGAAGGCGGCTGGCTTCGCGCCGGCCGCACGCGCGGCGGGCCTGGGGGTCGTCAAGCAGCAGGCCCGCCGGCCGCGTGGTGCGACCGACGGGCCTGCCGTCGAGATCTACTGCGTAACGTTTCCGGGCTGAGCTGATCAGTGACGAGCCGCCGTGACGGCAGAAGTCTCGTCGCAGTGGATTTTTCTCCTTCCACGACCTACGACAGCGCATTCCTCAGAAGGTCGAGAAGGTCGAAAAATCCAAAAGCTCCTCGAGCTTCCGCCGATCCCGGCTCCGTCTTTTGGCTCAAGCTACCAGCCGCATCTCGGGGACTTCGCCGGTGATGCCGATCACGAACTCCTCGAAGATCTTCACGTCGAGCGCTGAGGCGCTCTCCGCCTCGGGGTGGAACTGCGTGCCGATCGCCACCCAGCCCTCGACCGCGCTCTCGATCGCCTCGACCACGCCGTCCGGGGCCCGGGCGGTCACCTTGAAGCTCTCGGCGACGTCGTCGAGGCCCATGTGGTGCATGCTGTTGACGCGGATTTCGCCGTCGCCATAGACCCGCTCCATCACGGAGCCGGGCTCCACCACGAGGGCGTGCCGGTGCGACTGATCGATCGGATCCTTGTGCGGGATCGCCTTGGGCAGGTCCTCGGGGATGTGCAGGAACAGCGTGCCGCCTTCGGTGACGTTGAGCAGCTGCATGCCGCTGCCGATCGCCAGCACGGGCATGTGCCGGGCGCAGATGTGCTTGGCCAGCAGGCGGTCAAAATCCTCACGGCGGGCGTCCATCGGTCGAACGGACGGGTGCGGCATGTAGCCGTCGCGACGCGGATCGAGGTCGGCCCCTCCCACCATCACCACGCCGTCGAGCAGGTCGAGCAGGCGAATAACGTCTTCCTCATCGGCCAGGGGCGGCAGGATCACAGGAATGCCACCCGCGGCAGTGATGCCGTCGTAGTAGCCGGCCGCGACGAACGACAAGGCGGCGTGCTCCTTGCGGGTCGAGCGGTAGTCGGTGTTGATGCCAATGAGGGGTTTGACAGCCATGGGGTTCCTCTGAAAAGAAGTCGAGCCGGCATCCTGCCGACCGGCCCGGCGACGTGGTGGTCATTGCGACCCCCGCATGCTGGAGGCTGACGCCCTCCCCGCGTGCCACTCCCCGGATCACGCGCCGACGCGTGAGTGACCATGCCCGCACCCGCGGCCCACCTGGGGCTCGAGCACTGGCAGCGTCATCCCTAACGCTTCGACCGTCATCCTGTCGGAGCCGCACGCCGGGCGGGTGCCATCCTGGCACCGGGCCGGCACCCCACCGGGGTACCGGGCCAATTCCGTCGTTCGAGCCACGATCCGATCCACTCAGCCGATCGCAACGGATCCATCCGTTGATCGCGTCCTGCAAGCCGCCTCACGGCTGCCGCAGAAGCAACGGGCGAGAACGTATCGGGCCACCGACGCAAGGCAAGGATTTTTCTGATTTTGTGGTGGCTTCCGCGCCAGCACCCCCATATCCGGTGCTAGCACACCCGGTGCTAGCACTTCCTGAGACCGCCCCCGGCGGCTCAGGCCCCGATCCAGATGGCCGATTTGAAGCTCCGCAGCCATGTGAGCTGCCGCTTGGCGAGCTGCCGAGTCCGCTGCTGGGTGAGCAGAATCGCCTGGTTTTGCGTCATCCGGCCGGCCAACACCTCGATTGCCTCGGCGTAGCCCGCCGCCTGACAAGCCGTCGCACCGATGCCTCCGTGCCGGCCTGCGGCGACACGAGTCTCCTCGATGAGCCCCTCGGCAAACATCGCCTCCACGCGACTGTCGATCCGCCCGCGGAGGGTCCTTCGCGGCTGGTCGAGCACCAGCATCTGCCGGGAAAATACCGGATGCAGCGGCTGCGGATCGGCCCACGATGTTGGCATCGGCCGGCCCGTCACCTCCACCACCTCCAGCGCCCGGATGATCCGCCGGGGGTCGTTGCGATGAATCCGGGCGGCCGCCACGGGATCGACCTCCGCCAGCCGAGCATGCAGGGGGCCGGAGCCCGTCGCCTGCACCTCCTCTTCCAGCCGCCGTCGCAACTCGGGATTCCCGGCCGGCTGCGGGTCGAGACCGTCGCGGAGGGCCCGCAGGTAAAGCGGCGTGCCCCCCACGAAGAGCACTCGTTTTCCGCGACCGCGGCAGGATTCCACGGCGGCCGCCGCATCGGCCAGCCAGCGGGCCACGGTATAGATTTCGCCGGGTTCCACGACGTCGATGAGGTGGTGCGGCACCTCCGCCTGCTGGGCGGCCGTGGGCTTGGCCGTGCCGATGTCGAGCCCCCGGTAGACCGCCATCGAGTCGACACTCACGATTTCAGCGTCGAGCCGCCGGGCCAAAAGCAGGCTGAGGGCTGTTTTTCCGGACGCGGTGGGCCCGGAGAGAATCCAGCAGTCGTCGTCGAGGGCCGGCCTGACGAGGCCGCCCAACGCCGACTGCGGTTCGACGAACGGCACCACCGGGCATGGTAGAGTTGGAGGCCCTTCCGGAGCGGCCGGCGGGGCGGCCTCATGCTGGTGACTGTCTGGAGCCATCGATGCGTCGGTTGGGCGAAACCCTGGAAAACCTGGAGCAGGTGGTGGCGGCGCGGAAGGGCGACCCATCCGCACGATCCTACACCAGCCGGCTGCTCGCCGGCGGCGTGCCCGCGATTGGGGCCAAGGTGACCGAAGAGGCCGGCGAACTGGTCGCGGCCGCCGCGGGTGAGACCGACGAGCGGGTCGTCTCCGAGGCGGCCGACCTCGTCTACCACATGCTCGTCCTGCTCGCCTGCCGCGGCGTCGGGCTCTCCCAAGTGGAGGACGAACTCGCCCGCCGGTTTGGCATCTCCGGACTCGACGAGAAGGCGGCTCGTACCGCCGGCGGCGGCCACCACAACTCGCCCTCCACTTCTCAATGCACCGATGGAGCCAATTCGTGAGCGATCACGCCAAAACACCGCTCTTGCGAATCGGCGTTCCCAGCAAGGGACGCCTAGCGGAAATCTCCGCGCAACTGCTCAACGACGCCGGCGTCTCGTTTCGCCGCAATGAGCGGAGCCTGTTCGCGCTCTGCCGCGGCATGCCGGTCGAGGTGATTTTTCTGCGGACCGACGACATCCCGGTGCTGACGGCCGAGGGGGCGATCGATCTCGGTATCACTGGTGCAGACCTCGTGGCCGAAAGCGGCGAGAAGCTCATCCACCGGCTCGATCTCGGCATCGGCTCCTGCCGACTGGCGCTCTGTGTCGCCGACGACTCCCCCGTGACCGATGCGCGGCAGCTCGCCGGCAAGCGGGTCGCCACCAGCTTTCCGCGGATCACGCGGCAGTGGCTGGCGGCGCGCGGCGTGGAGGCCCACTTCGTGGAGCTGTCCGGCAGCGTCGAGATCATGATCAACCTCGGCGTGGCAGACGCCATCGTTGACTTGGTCGAGACAGGCAGCACGCTCGCCGCCAACCGGCTCCGCGTGCTCGACGAGATCGGCCGCTATGAAACGGTGCTCGTGCAGAACGAAAAGGTCCGCGACGCGGCGACGGCCGACCGGATCGTGCGGCGGCTGGAGGGGATCGTGATCGCCCGCAACTGGTCGCTGCTCGAATACAACGTGCCGCGAACGCGGCTGGCCGAGGCCGAGAAGATCACCCCCGGCTTCAACTCGCCGACGGTCAGTGGACTGGAAGACCCCGACTGGTGCGCCGTGCGGGCCATGGTGAAGCGAGGCGAGGCCCACGCGATCATGGAGCGGCTCGACGCCATCGGCGCCTCTGCGATCATCGAAACACAGATCGCCAACTGCCGGCTGTAAGACATGTGTTGTCGCGGCGTGAGTTAGTCGACGGTGGCCACTTCGCCACCCGAGGCGCTTGCCAACGCCGCCCACGTGGTCCGGTCGATGGCCGCGACGATGAACCGCGTTGCTCCGTCACCGAGGACGACATTCGCACCGGCGGGGTGCTGGGAATACATCTGGTCGCAGTGTCCGGCGGGGTCATTGGGCACATGAATGATCCCAGCCTCTCCGGCCGCCGGGCCGCTGTGAGAGAGGACGAGAGCGGCGGCGTGCTCGGCAGCGGTGGTGCTGCGAAAGGCCTCGGCCGGATGGCTGAATCCACCCGGCACAATCCCGGCCCAGGCCTTCTGCGAGAGGGCCTGCGAGTGTTCACCCACGAACACCGTCTTCGACAGCCCGTCGGTCACCTCGGCTGCTCGTAGTCGCGAGTTGCGGTAGAGAGGACCGTTGGAGGTGCCACGCCAGTCAACACGGGGCGGTCCATCCCAGGGATCCTCATGGCCGGCGTTGGCGACATAGTCGCTGCGACCAAGCACGGCTCCCGATCCGTGGACCGCGCCGCTGCCATCGAGGACGGCGAACGGGTCGCGCAGCCCGGTGGACGACGGACACAGAAACGTCGCCAGTCTGCGGGACACGATCGGCCGATTCGCGACGCCGGCCACGCCCGCCACTGGATCGTAGGCCGCCGTCGCGGCAGCCTCCTCCAGAAACGGAGCGATTGCCAGGCCCCAGCCCGTGCCAGGCAGCGCGTCGAACGTGGCGGGATCGCGGTCGACAGCCGCGGTGTCGGCCAGATAGCCAGAGGGAAAGTGACGCCTTCCGTCGAGAAAGGCATGCATCGCGATGCCGATCTGGCGGAGGCTATTGCCACACTGTCCCCGACGGGCAGACTCCCGCGCCGCCTGCACCGCCGGCAGGAGCAGGCCCACGAGCCCGCCGATGATCGCGATCACGACCAGCAGTTCCACAAGCGTGAATCCGCGACGCCGCATATTTTTGCTCCTCAAAACCAATATTTTGATTCCTCAAAATATTAGTTTTGGCGAGCCAAAAAGTCAACAGCCGAGGTGCGGGTCTTCAAACATGCATCGCGGATTCCCTCGCTTGCGCGTCGGGCTTGCATGGGAGTGGGATGTCATCCAAGCCCGCTCTTCCGCTCTCCATCCAAGCTCGCAGCGCAAGCAAGGGAATGCCGACGCCCGCAGCCTTGAGGGCAATCATCCATTGCCCGTTTGCTAGGCGTGGCCGCCGAGAATCTCCCGTAGCCGCGTGCCCGGGAGCCGGCCGAGGGCGAGCGGTTCCACGCCCTCGCCAAACGTCGCCACCGTCTCGGTCCGCGACGACCACTCGATCTGATCGACCGCTGCGAGTTGGACAATGTACGACCGGCCCACCCGCGCAAACGCGCTCATCGGCAGAACCTTGTCCCAGTAGCTCAGCCGGCGACGGAAGAGCATGACGCCTACCGGTGGCTTGAGCGCCACCCGCGTGTAGTTGCGAAGCGACTCGATCCAGCAGATGTCGCTGACGGTCACCACATTCGACGCCGTCTTCCCGGCCAATGGCACGCTCACCACGTCGCCGAGGCCAAGGGCCGCTGCGGCGGCCTCGTCCGCATCGAGGTCTTCGCTGTCCGGCTCGCGATCCTCTGTCGGCCGGTCCCGCGTGCCGGCAGTCTGATTCTGGAGGCGGGCGACCGTGTCGGCGAGTCTCTCGGGATCGACAGGCTTCACCAGATAGTCGAGAGCCGCGGCGGCGAACGCCTGCACGGCATACTTCTCGCGGGCTGTGACAAACACCACCTGCGTGGCGTCAGGTACATTCTTGAGCAGGTCGAAACCGCTGCCCCCCGGCATTTCGACGTCGAGAAATACGACGTCCGGTGAATGCGTTGCGAGAAAGGCCCGGGCCTCGGCGACATTCCCGGCGATGCCGGAGACGACGATCTCTTGATGGGCGGAGAGGAGTTTCCGCATCCGCTCATTGGCACGAGGCTCGTCATCGACGAGCAGGGCCGTGATCATCGTGCTATCCGGAGGGATGCGGGCGGCTCGTGAGGCTGAAGGCATGTCAGACGAGCTCCTCAGCTGGTGTCGGTTCGTGGACGGGCGGCGATGGCTGGGTGAGCGTCGCGGGCATCCGGATGACGACCCGCACCCAGCCGCCGTCGAGGTCCGGATCGATCACCGTGTCCACGGTGGCCGCCTCATCGACCAGCAGGGCCAGCCGCTTGCGGAGCGTACGGATCCCCGTGGAGGGAGACCGCGTATTGTCCGGAGGCACCCATCGGCCGGTGTTGGCGACCACCACCTCGAGCCAGCCATCGGCCACCTTCGCCGTCACGCTCACCCGCAGCGGCATGCTGCTCGTCTGGGCTCCATAGTGCAGCGCGTTCTCGAGGATCGGCTGGATCAGCATCGGCGGCACGATCACGGCATGGGCCGCCCTGTCGCAGGAGAAACGGCAGACGAGGTTGTCGCCAAACCGTGCCTGCTGGACGGCGAGGTATTTCTCCAAGGCCTGTAACTCGCGCGACAGCGGCTCAAACGTGCGGGCCTCTTGGAGCGTGAACCGCAGGTAGTCGGCGAGGTCGCGGGACACGCTCTCCACGGCCTCGGGGTCGTCCTTGCTGGCCGCCACGGCGTTGAGCGCATTGAAAAGGAAGTGGGGATTCATCTGCGCCTGCAGTTGCCGCAGCTCGAACGTGCGGGCTGCCGTCTCCGCCTTGAGCATCCGGAGTTCCAGATCCATCGCGGTCGCCTCGTTCTCCGCGAGCAGGATCTTTGCCCGGTAGAGATCCTCGATCAGCTCGAGCCCGAAGACGATCAAGCACCAGAGGCCCGCCGCGATCAGCCGAGGCACGAGCGGCCCGAGCGTCGTCTCACGGGTCCAGTTCGTGGGCCCGCCGACGCCGCCGCCGATGAGCAGCAGAATCGATGCCGCGAGCGCTGCCACGGCCACGCCCACCATCAGCGGCCACCGCACCTTCCGCGGTAGCGATTGCAGCCGCGGCATCTCGAACAGCAGATAGACAAGGCTCGAAACCACGAAGCCGGTGGCCACCCGCAGCGTGACCGGCAGCCACGGCATCGGCTCGTTGGGCTTCAGGGCCATGCTCATCCCCAACACGGCCGCGCCGATTGCCAGCCAGAACACGACCTGGAATGCCCAGAAGATCCGCTTCCGCCACCGAGGCAGCGACCGCCGAAGCGCCGCCATCCTTGGCGGCACGACCCCCGTCGCATTCGCAGCGGGCAAGCGGGCGATTGGAGTCAAAGCCATGGGAGCTGCCGCCACGGGGGTAATCACTGATGCTCGTGGGGCGGGGATCGCCCGAGTCACCATCTGCAGTATGGCGCATCCCGGTAGCCGCGTCAGCCGAAAGGGCGGCCCGTGTCAATTCGTGCGCGACGGCGCGCTGATTCGTGCGCGCCAGTGTCGATTCGTGCGCGCCAGTGTCGATTCGGCATTTTGCGGGGTAAGGCGCGTTGACTGAACCCATGAAAACGCTTGAATCGTGGGAGTGTAACCATAACGATGTCGTCATTATCGGAGTCGCACTCGTGGGCAGGTTCATAGATAAGTTCGTCCGTCGGCCCTTCGTTCTCTCAGCCGTCGGTTTGGTCGCGATCGTTGCTTGTTTGGCCGCGTTTCCAAGTGGTGCAATTGCTGCCCCGATCTACGCGTACGACAATCTCGATGCTGCCCAGATTTGGGATGCTGGAGACCGAATCAATACCGGCTACCGCGGACGGGCACAGGGCTTTGTTGCCAATATAAGCGGTTCCCTCCGCACGGCCGTGTTCGGGCTCGATAACCTGAATGGAACAACGGGAGTCTTGAACTCCGCGCTGTACAACGTGCAAGGGACCGGGCCATACGGCATCGGATCGCAGGTCGGTTCGACGGTCGTATTCAGCACTTCTGAATTGACTGGCATCTACACAAACGTCGATGTCACATCGTTGGGCTGGGAAATGGTCTCTGGGAACAAGTACGCAGTAGCGCTTTGGTCGGATGGCAGTACCTGGAATAATCCCGAGGGTAGTGGCGGGGGCGTTCGCTGGCGGCAAGGGTCGAGCAATTCCGACAACATCGCCGTTTTCAATAACTGGAACGTGGTGGTCGACAACTGGGAGGTTTGGGAAAATCCGACGACTGGTTTTTCTGTGGGTTTGTCGGAGCAAGTGGTCCCAGCGGTCCCCGAGCCCTCCACCTACGCCATGGCCCTGACGGGGCTAGCCTGCGGCGGCTATATGATGTTCAGGCGTCGCCGGGCAGCCTGACCCGAGACCTTTCGCGGCGATCGTGATCTCACCCTGGGCTGGGCATCGCAGGATGCCCAGCCCGGTGTCGTTTGGTGGCGCCGTTGTCCTTTTGCGAGGTGCCCCGGAGGCGGCTTGACATTATGCTGTACGCCTGCACACTCACAAGCTATGCAGTCGTCGTACGTCGAAACCTCCGTGATCAGCCATACCGCAGCCCGCGTAAGCAGAGTGCCACGCCCTGGAAAACCGGGGACGGGAGCGACTTTTGCCACGATCGCGATACACGCTGTCGTCGCCCGTTCCCGTCAACCACAGTCGACACCGAGATGAGCGGCGATCCGTCGCAGGCGGGCATCCCGCGTCCACACCACGTGGCCTTCGGCAACAGCCGCATACAGGAGATGAGCATCGATCAGTCCGATGCCGCCGCCGTGAAGGTGCCGCTCGTCAATGAAGGCGAGGATTTCTTCATGGGCGGCTTGGCCGGTCCGAGGCAGAGCGTCGAGCAGTTCGAGGATCTCATGCCGTTTGGAAAGGGATCCGCAGGCGAGTTCACCGATTACAAACGGGTGGCACACCACGTCGCCGGCTTCCAGCCGGACCGCCAGGTGGCGGTCGCCCCGCCGCAGATGGTCGATCCAGATCGATGTATCGACAAGGATCATATCGGCTTTCTTCAGCCCGGCCTGCTCCGCGGAGCCACGCGAGCCCTACGGTCGGAGCCACCAAGGACGGCGAGCTTTTTGGCCGCCTCGCGGGCGATCAGCGCCTCGAGGCCCATGCGGACGAGCTCCGTCTTCTTGCGAACGCCCGTGAGACGGGAAGCCGTGGAAATCGCCTTGTCATCAATGTTGAGAGTGGTTCGCATGCATCAATTTTCGCAATATTGTATGCATCCGTCAAGTGACGCTGTGCGATCTGAAGAGAAACCGGGACGGGAGCGGCTTTTTCTGCGACCGATTCCACGGCACGTGATTGCATTCACTCCCCTCCCCGATTTTCGCGCAACTCACTATGAATCAACCTTTTGAATACATCCGCGTGTTTTCGGACGACGCCGGCGAGTCGCACATTGAAACTGCGACCATACCGCTCCAGTCAGAGCAATTTGCACCGCCCGCACCACCGCTCGATGTTTCTGCCATGAGCCAGGCTGATGGGTGGAACCTCCTCAGATTCGCTGCGGACTGGGTCGGTGGCTGGCATTGCACAGCCTCCAGACAATGGATGTTCATCCTCGCCGGACAAGCAACTGTTCGCGCAAGCGACGGCAGCCAATGCGATCTCAAGCCGGGAAGCATCTGCCTGCTTGAAGACACCCGGGGAAAAGGGCACCTGACAACGATCATCGGGGGCGACGAGGTGCTGATCGCTGCCGTTCAAATTCCGGATGAGTGAACTCGGTGCCAGAAAAAGGCGTCAGCCACCACATCTGGGCAAGATGCCAGCTTCTCCAGATTCGGTGGATGGCACCTTTTTCAGGAGATTGTGCCGGCGATGACGCGGCCGCGGTGGAACGTGGCGGCAATCTGCGTGGCAGGATCGAGCACGGCTTCCCTGGGATCTTCGTACCGGCCGGCCGGCCGGACGATGGCGAGATCGGCGGACCGTCCCGGGGCGAGCATGCCGCAGCGGCGTTCGAAGCCCAGAGCCCACGCGCCATGCCGCGTGGCCATCGCCAGGGCTTCACGCGGGCTGACCACGCCGCCCTCGACGAGCGCCCGGCACTCGGCCAGCACAGAAAGATCGGGGTTCGACGCACGGCTGTCGGTGCCGATCGCCACGCGGATGCCGGCGGCCCGAAAGGCCTCCACCGGCGGCAGCCTGCCGGAGAGCGCCAGCGTGGTTCGCGGGCAGACGACCACGCAGAGCCGGTCGCGATGCCGCGCGAGCCGCGACAGCGCGGTCTGATCCTCTGGCAGAAACGTGCCGTGCACCACGACGCCCCGGGGTGCTTTTGCCAGGAGCGTGATCCAGTCGGCCACCGGCAGAAACCGCGGCGGCGTGTCGGGCTGCCAGGCGCCCAATTGCTCGAGCATCGTGCGGAACGCACCGCCGCCGGTCGCGAGCAGCTCGGCCTCGTCGCGGCTCTCGGCCAGATGCATCATCACTGGCAGCCGCCGACGCACCGCCTCGCTAACCACCTCGCGTCCCAGCGCTTCCGCCACGGAATAGGGAGCGTGGGGGGACACACCGGTGCAGGTTCCTTCTGCGCTCATCCGATCCAGATCGCGACGCAGCGACGACCGGGCCGCGTGCATCGCGACAGACGACAGCCCGAGCGTCTCGCGAAACACCCGCACAAGTGGCCCGCCTGCGGCGGCCATCGGATGCGCTGCCGTCGCGATCTCACCGATCGCCGTCACCCCGGCCGCGGATGACTGCTTGAGTCCGCTGGCGATCGCAGCTCGCAGCCGCGCAGCTTCGTTGATGCCAGAAGCGGCCCCCGACCGTCGCATCGCGACGACCCGTTCGATCCACGCCGGCAGGCCGCCGCCGGCGGGCAGTGGACGATCCAGATCGGAAAACTCCAGATGCGTGTGCGCGTTGACCAGGCCCGGCAGGATGATCGCATCACCGAGATCATGCACCGTTCCCGAGGGATGGCCACGGCCGATTGCCGCGATCCTGCCCCGCTCAATCCGCACCCAGCCATTCTCGATTGGATCCGCGGCAATCGGCAGCACATGCCGGGACCGAAGCGTGATCGGCGTCGTGCAGGAGCGGATCTCGGTCACGAAGATTGTCTTTCCTGAACGACCGAGAAGCCGCGAATCAGGCTACCCTGAAAAGCACGAAAATCTCCCGATGCTGAGGAGCCGGTCGGAGGCACGCGCAGGAGCCGGTGAACTTTGCGACTCACGAGCGATTCACCATCGCCCACGAGCCTCCTGTAGCAAAGTCCGCCGGCGACGAGCATGCCGCAGCCGGCGAACCAATCCGCGTGACTCAGGCCGCTTACTCACGGCGTTGTCACCGCCACGGGGAGTTGCACGGACCGGGCTTTTTCCCGCGCGGGATCGACCGGCGTGACGTCGTCGTCGTCCTCAAACAGTTCGTAGAACACGTTCCGCCGCCGAGGGGTCCAGCCCAGCTCCGAGATCGCCGATCGCATCTGCTCGAGCGTGAGATGGTGCACGGTGCCCGCGGCGCTGACGACATTTTCCTCGAGCATCAGGCTGCCCATGTCATTGGCGCCGAAAAGCAGTGCGAGCTGGCCGATCTCCCGGCCCTGCGTCACCCAGCTCGACTGAATGTTCGCCACGTTGTCGAGATAGAGACGGGCCACGGCCTGCGTCTTGAGATATTCGAAAGGCCCAGACGGCGGGATGTCGGCCATCTCCGTGTTGTCGGGCTGAAACGACCAGCAGATGAAGGCAGTGAGGCCGCCCGTCTCGTCCTGCAGTTGCCGCAGCCGCTCCAAGTGCTCGATCCGCTCTGGGAGCGTTTCGATGTGGCCGAACATCATCGTGGCCGTGCTGCGGCCGCCGAGTTCGTGCCACTGGCGGTGCACCTCCAGCCAGTCGTCGGTCAGCACCTTGCCGCGGGTCATCGCCTCCCGCACGCGGTCAACGAGGATCTCGCCGCCGCCCCCCGGCAGCGAGCCTAAGCCCGCCCGCGCCAGCCGTTCAAGCACCTCCCGCAGCGGACGCTTCGACACCTTCGTGAAGTGGTAGATCTCCGGCGGCGAGAAGCCGTGGACATTCACCTGCGGAAACCGTGCCTTGATGTCGTGCAGCAGTTCCTCGTACCACTCGAGTGTGAGCGTCGGATGCAGCCCACCCTGCATGAGGATCTGATCGCCGCCGACGGCCACCATCTCCTCGATCTTCGCCAGCAGCGTTTCCCGGTCGAGCACGTAGCCCTCGGGATGCTTCGGACCGCGGTAGAACGCGCAGAAATCGCAGACCGCCGTGCAGACGTTCGTGTAGTTGATGTTGCGGTCGATGTTGTACGTGCGATACGGCTCGGGGTGGAGCCGCCGCGTGACGGCATCGGCGGCCCTGCCGATCGCGGCCAGGTCGCGCGACTCGAGCAGTGTTACCGCGTCCGCAAACTCCAGCCTGCGACCCGCGACGGTGTCGTCCAGAATGCGTCGGATCGAAGCGGTCATGATCGTTGATGAAACCCTGGATGCTGCTGGATGCTGCCTACGACCGAAATCATACCCAGAAATCAAACGCTGGCGGGCAGCGCCGTCGCGACGTCGAATCCTTCGGGGGCCAGGGAGATGGCTTCGGCATGCCGATAGAAACGCACCAGTGCCGCCCGCTCACGCGGGCCCAGTTCGTAGTGAAGATTGTCGCGGAGATAGCTCAGGCACTGCGGCACGGTAAGCCCATGCGACGACGCCTCAGCGGCGGCGATCGAGGCCAGATTGGCCCGCCCCGCATCGCGAGCCGCCGCCAACAGGGGGGCGATGCTCCGAGCGTCGATACCGGGACGGGCTGCCCAGACGGCAAACACGAACGGCAGTCCAGTCCAGCGGCACCACTCGTCGCCGAGATCCCAGATCAGCTGAAACGAACCCGGTTGCGAGCCGATCGCCCGGTCGCCGATCAGGAGCACGGCATCCGCCGAGGTGTCGGCGAGCCCCGCACCGATGGGCAGCACGTCGATCTGCGGCACGACGCCGTGCCGCTCGGCAAGCAGGATGCGGGCCAGCGTCGCGCTCGTCCGCGACCCTTCGTCAACCGCCAGCCTCGCGACCCGGCCAGGCTGGGTGCGAAAGAACAGTTTTACGCTCATCACCGGACCCCGGCAGCCGATGCACGCGTCGGACACAACGCGGTAGTCTGCGCCGCGAAAAAGTTCGATCGACGGGATCAGGGCCACGTCGAGCAACCCGGCCGAAAGCTGGTCAGCCAGACGACTGGGTAGATTGTAGGCCACATCGATGCCGCGGGCGGCGAGGCCATACACCAGCGGCCTGGTGTTGAGATACTGCACCGCGCCGATACGGGGGCTGGCAGACGGGCGAGACGGTTTCGGGGCGATTCGGTTGATCATGCGGAAAGCTCCTCCTTGAGAACCGCGGCAGCACGGAAACAATAACCGCCTGGCCCACGAACCGCAGGCCCGGTCTGGCTCAAGGCTCGAGGCGGCGGAAGGCCCGCAGGCCGAGTTCCAGCGGTAGAAACGTGGCGATCACCCCCAGGAATCCGACCAGCAGGAGGCTCGCGGCCGTTCCCTGCGGACCACTCGCCCAGCCCAAAATTCCCGATGGGGGGGGGCCGCCGCCGCCGAACGCGCGGGTCGCCATGGCCAGGTGCGTGGGAGTCGCCGCGATCACCACCACCGCCATGATGAACAGCGAACTGAGCACCAGGCAGAGCGTTCCGCCGAAGCCGGCCGCAATCTTCGCCGGAGAGGATTCCCGCAGGTCAGGCATCCGCGCCCCCAGGCCAACGGCAATCCCCGACAACCCCATGCAGAGCACCACGCAGCAGATTTCATGAACCCAGATGAGCGAGTTCGAAATCCCCAGCATGGAGTCGCTGAGGTACAAGAGTGCGCAACAGGGCACCACTCCGCCCAAGAATGAAAACAGGAACTTCGACCAGAGGATCTGGTCACGGTGCACCGGCAAGAGTCCGAGGATCCAGAACCGGCGGCCCTCCAGGCTGATCATCGGATAGACGAATCGAGTCGTGAACGTCGAGAGGATGAGCCCCGCCACGGCGAGGTTCAGAAAGCTGATCATCGACGCATACGCCACGTTGTAGTTGAAGACCCGTAGGTTGAAAAAATAGAGGCCCAACAGCCCGAAGAAGATCACGAACTGCGACCACTGTGCGATGTCGCGGCGGAAGAGCCGAAGATCCTTCACGAGCAGAAGTCGGAGCGGCCTTCCGCGGGCCGTGCCGGCAGCCGACAGAACCTCATCGGCCCAGGCGATCCGACGCTGCCGTCGGGCGGGCATCTCGCCCACCAGCTGGCTATACCCCTGCCGGTAGCACGACCGTGCCAACCAGCGGGCCAACAGCTGCAGCAGCATGCCGTTGGACACCAGCACCGCCAGGAATTTCACCGCCTCCAACAGCGACGCAAATTGGGTCTCCGGCCGCGTGCTGTTCTGGGCCGCATCGAGCAGGCCGCTGGAGAGCCACCAACTCGGCAGAAACTTCTGCTCGGCGATCGATAGCCGGGCCAAGACCTGTTCGAACCACTCGGTGGTTCCGCCGGCTGCGGGACTCGAACCGAACAGCGACCAGCCCAGCCACGCCGCCCCCGCACAGAGGACCACGCCGAGGATCGCCAACGCATGCATCCTCAAGCTCCCCAGCCACGCAACAGCCGCCATGCAGCAGATTGCCCCGAGCGTCGCGGGGATCACCACAAACGACACCATGAAGGGAAGCAGGAGGAGATAGTAGGTCCACGGCGACCCTCGCACCACTCCGTAGGCAACGAGCATCGGGCTGCCAAGCAGGATGAAACCCCAGCTTGAAAACCACATCGCCTCGTGGAACTTGTGGGCGAAGATGGCTTCTGCACGCACCGGCAGCGTGAGCAGGAGTTTCGCCTCGGTGGAGCAATACATGTTTCCGTACAGAAGGATCGCCGTGGAGAACACGAGCATGATCATCAGCGAGGAGAAAAATGCATTGAACAGCAGCGAGATCACCTCGGCATGAATCGATTCCAGAAATGAGAACCCCTCGATGAACAGGGTATAGAGCGAGCCCCAGAAGACCGCACTGAGCAGGACCACCAACACCAGCCGCAGCCGTGCTCCCGACAGCATGAACCGCAGCGTCTCCCACGCGATCGTGGCGCGGAGCCGGGAAAAAACCCTCGATTCGGCATCGACCGACAAGAGGCGGCAGGATTCACTCTGCGGGCCGCGACCGCTCCTGCCCCACCATGAAGTGCCCGTCATGACGCGTCCGGCCCTGCGGTCGTGAGTTCGAGGTACAGATTTTCGAGGTTCGTGGTCTCCAGGGCCATGTGGTCGCGGAGTTCGGCGATGGTGCCGAGAAACCGCAACTGCCCCCGCACCATGATGCCCACCCGATCCGCCATCTCCTCGGCCATGGCAAGCGTGTGCGTGGACATGAAGACGGTCATGCCCTCCTGGGTGCGGGTTCTCAGGAGGTCCTTGACGATCCGGACGCTCCTCGGATCGAGTCCCACCATCGGTTCGTCGAGCACAAGGACATCCGGGTCGTGCAGCAGTGCGGCGGCAAAAACCAGCCGCTGCTTCATGCCGAGCGAATAGCTCTCCGTGAGGTCGTCGCAAAATTCGGCAAGCTCGAAATGCTCGATTTCCCGGCCAATTTTCTGCGTCGCCATGTGCCGTGGCATGCCGAACATGTCGGCGATGAACCAGAGAAACTCACGCCCCGTGAGCTTGTCGTACAGCGTCGGCTCGTCGGGCACGTAGCCCGTGTGCAGGTGGGCGCTGCGTGCTTCCTTCGTCAGGTCGTACCCACAGATGCGGACGGCACCGCGCGAGGGCCGCAACAGCCCGACCAGCATCTTGATGGTTGTCGTCTTGCCCGCGCCGTTTGGGCCGAGAAGGGCGAAGAGTTCGCCTCTCGGAATCGACAGGCTCAGGTCCGTGACGGCGGGCTTCGGCCCATAGGTGCGTGTCACATGGTCGAACTCGATCATGGCGTCTCCTGTTCAGCCTTCTCGGCCGAGCCCTCACCGGCATGTTGCTCCACGGCTACCGGTTGGCCGCCTTCGGGGAGCGGCCCGACACTGGCGATCAGGTCTTCCGCGTCCGCGTCCGACCGCCTTAGAAAAACAAGCTTGGAGCCGAGCATCAGCGACTCCTGCTTGAGCACCCGGCCGCTGCGATCGACCCACAACCGGCACCGCGGCTCGCGGTATGTGGACGGATCGTCGCTGTAGTGCACGAGATCGCACCGCACCAGTTTGTCGTTCCAGAACATCGACTCTTCGCCGGTCACCTTGGCGTGGAGAATCTGAATCGGGGACTGGCCGGGCCGCAAGGGGCTGTATACCGGGACGGTCCACCGCCGGTTGCGATAGAGGCCAGGCAGGGTAGCCTGCGGCGAGAGTTCATCGCCGATCGTGATGTGCCGTGGCAAATGCTGTGAGACGCTGTAGTTCATGCCGTGGGCCCGCACGTCCACGGTCACTTCGCCGTCGTTGATCCTGCCGTCGAGAAACACCCGATTGGCGGTGGCAGGCAGATGCACAACCGAACTGAACGACTCCAGGTTTCCCTGTCGGTCGATCGACAGGTGCCCCCGCGCGTCGAAGGCATACGATGTTCCCGGAGCAAACGACTGCCTCAGAAACATTTTCGTCCACGCCGGAAGCACCTCGTCGATCGGGAGCCGGTCAAAATGGAGAAGACTCTCCACCTCCATGCCCCCCTCTTCCGTGCGGCTCGACTGGCTCATGGCCCAGCCGAGCGGCTGATCGTTCCAGAGCACCGTCCAGGCCACCGGAACGAGGCGGTTCCCCGCCAGGTAGAGGGCCTGGTAGCCCGGTGGCGATCCGGGCGAAAGCGTTGGCAGAATCTTCTCGACCAGCAGCCAGCCGCTGCTGGCACCCCAGAAGATGATGACCAACGGAATCAGCAAAGGGCGGTTCAGCATAAGGCGACCCTGCGTGTCGAACGCGCAGAAACTCCCGGAAGCGTGCGAGAAGCCACCTTCCGCTCCCTGTTGAACGACAAGGAACGGGAAAAGTTGCTCGCATCTCCCACGTAACCGTTTCGCGCACCGGCATTGTAGCAATCACGCGATATCCAGTAACTGGAGACCGATTCTTGCAGAATTCTCATGAATCCGGGAATTGCCGGGTAGGGCTGACGGACTTAGAATCTGTGACCGTCGGGGGTGAACATTTCACCTCCGAGACCATTCGTCACCGTGTCGCAGCCATCAATCCGCCGTGGGTAAATCCGATGGATCACCAGCACGACTATGAGCACGACAATCATGTGGGTGATGCCGTGCGATCGATGGAACAAGCTGTCAATTCCGTCTGCTACCATCAAAACTGTCCGGTCTGCGGACGCAATCTTCGGATTCGCGTCATGCTGCTCGGCCGGTTGGTGTACTGCCAGCACTGCGGTGGTGGGTTCACCGCCACCGATGCCTGCGAGGGAACTTCCGCTGCCTGCGAGGGAACTTCCGCTGCCTGCGAGGGAACTTCCGCTGCCTGCGAGGGAACTTCCGCTGCCTGCGAGGGAACTTCCGCTGCCTGCGAGGGAACTTCCGCAAGGCCCGCGGCGAACCGTCCGCAGTCGGCCATCGTGAACGAACTGATCGAACGGGCGGCGGTGATGCTGGGACTCACGTCCGGACTGGATGCGTCGGGCCAGGAAGGCGAGTGATAGCGGACAGGTCATCCCGTGATTGCTGACAGGTCATCCCGTGATTGCTGACAGGTCATCCCGTGATTGCTGA
>CANHCU010000069.1 GCA_947459185.1 Planctomycetaceae bacterium
GCAACACGCTCACGCGGAGGTCTACCGGATGGCCGCCCACCGTCAGCTCGATGCGGCCGTCTTGCGGGAGCCGCCGCTCGGCGATGTCGAGGTTGGCCATCACCTTGATTCGGGTCGTGATCGCGAAGGCGAGATGCTTCGGCGGCGGCACCATCTCCTGCAAGACGCCGTCTGCCTTCAGTCGGATGCGGAACTCATGCTCGAAGGGCTCGAAGTGGATGTCACTGGCGCCGTCGCGGATCGCCATCAGGAGCACCATGTTGAGCAGCTTGCGGACCGGCGCGCTTTCGGCCAACGCCTCCACGCTTGTGAGGTCGATCGGGCCGTCTTTGGAGGCCGCCGCCGCTGCCGCTTCCAGGTCCTTGTCGCCCTCGAGCTTGTCGACGATCGATTCGACCGTGTCGGTGGCCGACGAATAATACTTCTCGATCGCCTTCTGGATCTCAGGCTCCGTCGAGACGCAGACGCGGATGTCGTAGCCGAGCAACACCCGCAGCTCGTCGGCGATTTGAATTTTCTGCGGCTCTGCCGACGCGATCGTGAGCCGGTTGCCTTCCAGCTCCAGTGGCACGATGCGGTAGAGCTGGGCCATCGGCTCGCTGACGATCTCCAGCACCTCACCCCGCAGCGGCCGGTCGGCCAGCTGGGCGACGGTGGTGCTCCACTGCTCGGCCAGCGCCTCCGCCAGCTGCTCCTCCGTGACCATCGACATCGAGATGCCAATGCGGCCGAGCAGTTCACCGCCACGCGCAGCCTGTTCGGCCAGCATCGCTTCGAGCTGGTCCTCGTCGATCGTGCCGAGGTCGATCAGGATTTGTCCGAGCCGTCGGAGTGCCATGGTCTAGTGGTCCTTGCCCTTCTTTGAGCCCTCTTCGAGCTCTTCGAAGATGCCCCGCTCGGCGTTGAAGATTCGCTGCATCAGATCGTCGGGAGCCTGCGACTTCGCGATCGCATTCTCCTTGGTGATCTTCTTCTCGTGCCAGAGCTTGAAGAGATGGTCGTCGAGCAGCTGCATGCCGATCTTGGCACCGGTCTGGATCGACGAATTGATGCGGAAGGTTTTGTTTTCGCGGATCAGGTTGCCGATGGCGGGCGTGACCACCAGGATCTCGTAGGCCGCCACACGGCCGCCGCCGATCTTGGGGATCAGCGCCTGCGACACCACGCCGATGATCGCCGTGGAGAGCTGCGTGCGGACCTGCTCCTGCTGGTTGGTCGGGAAGGCGTCGATGATGCGGTTGACCGTGCCCTGGGCGCTCGAGGTGTGGAGCGTGCCAAACACCACGTGGCCCGTTTCAGCGGCCGAGATCGCCGCCTCGATCGTTTCGAGGTCGCGAAGCTCGCCGACGAGGATGATGTCGGGGTCTTGCCGCAGCGCGCGGCGGAGGGCCTCCGAGAAGCTCGTCACGTCGGTGCCGATCTCCCGCTGATTGACCGTGCACTTCTTCGACTTGTGATAAAATTCGATCGGATCTTCGATCGTGATGATGTGGTGATCGTGGGTTTCGTTGATGAAGTTGATCAGGCTGGCGAGCGTGGTGCTTTTGCCGGAGCCGGTCGGGCCGGTCACGAGAAACAGGCCACGCGGCCGCTGGGCCATCTTCTTGCAGACCTCCGGCACGCCCAGCTGCTCGGGAGTGAGCATCTTGTTGGGAATCTGCCGGAGCACCATCGCGACCGTGCCCTTCTGCTTGAACACGCTCACGCGGAAACGGGCCAGATCTTTGAAGGCGAAGCCAAAGTCGCAGCCGCCCTTCTCGGCCAGCTCCGCCTGGCACCGCTCGGGGGTGATCGCCTTCATCAGGCCGTTGGTGTCGTCGGCCGTGAGCACCTTGGTGTTTTGGGGCGTCATGGCACCGCTCATCCGAAACACCGGCGGGAGGCCCACCGTGATGTGGATGTCGCTCACGCCCCCCTTCACGGCAGCCGTCAGCAGCTTGTCGATCTGAATCGTGCCCACCGCCTCCTTGGGCATCGCGAAGACATCGTGGTGGCCGTCGCCGCCAGCCTGCTGCCCGGGCCTCGGCTCGTCGGCGATGTCGAGCTGAATGTCGCCCCCACCGCTGGCAGCGGCCTCGGAGGCTGCGGGGGCCGTGCTGGCAGCGGCTTCACCAGCCACGCGGAGCACCAGCACCTTTGTGCCCTGCACTTCCACCAGCGAGCCTGTGTGCGAGCCCACCGGAGTCGTAAACGAAAACATCTTCGCGTCGGCACCGGGCGGCATGATCGCCGCCGCATACGCCTGCACGTCTTCAGGGGCGAGCGGCTTCGTTTTGAGCGGCCGCATCTGGTCACCCAGCCGCAGCATCGGCGCGTAGCCTCCCGAGAGCCGCACCTCCGAGGCGCCGTTTTCCTGGGCCAACTGGAGCAGCCGTTCGATCTGTGCCTGCTGTGGGGAGGTCGCCGTGCTCATGTCCTTGCCGCCGTGCCTGTGCCTGTGCTGGTGATGAAACCACCCCGAAGGGATTGCGAGAGAAGCTTTGAAAACTCGGCCAAAAAAAACTTAACCCGTGAAACCTCGACCGCGTGCTGCGGGAAGCCCGGAAGACGTTGATGGGGGGAACCCGGGGGCGCGGCCTCGTGCCTGGAAGAGGCCGCGGTCGCCTGGCCGGCAACCATGCCCGACGGCATCGCGCCCAGCCACTGCCTCGAGATCTGGCCCACCCTCGCCTACCGCCTTCTTTTTTCTGGTCGGCTCGGGCCCCTGACAGCCGCCGACCAGACGCTCCTATTATGCGCTGTGTCTGTCGAAAAGGGAAAGCAGCGGACGGGTTGGCGGAATCGATTTTTTGGAATCTGCGGACGGCCCGTGGGAAACGGCCGGCCCGCCGGGGCCCCGGCAGGCGTGCAGCCCTTGGTTTCCGGCCAAGTTTGGTATCGTGGGGGCTATGGATATCGTCAACCACCGCGATACGGTTCCGTTCACCACCGCCGATGGGTCTACCATCCGCGAACTGCTGGCCCATCGGAATTCCGCCATCCGCCAGCAGAGCCTCGCCGAGGCCCGGCTGCAGCCCGGCTGCGCGACCGTTCCCCACCACCACGCCGTGACCGAGGAGATCTACTACATCCTCACCGGCACCGCCGCGATGACCCTGGGGGTGGAAACCCGCGACGTCGGCCCCGGCGACGCCATCGCCATCCCCGCCGGCATCCGCCACACGATCCGCAACACGGGCACCCAGGAACTTGTCTTCCTCTGCACCTGCGCCCCCGGCTACGAACACACCGACACGTTCCTCGAACCGCCGACCCACTCCTAGTCAGCCATGGCCGCCTCCGACCCGTTTTCCAAAATCCTGATTTCCGAAGGGATCATCAGCCCCGAGCAGTTGGCGGAGGCGATCCGTGTGTCGGGCTCGTCTGGCGCGAAGGTGCACGACGAGGTCATCAAGCTCGGCTACGCCCCGCCGGAAAAGGTGATGGCGGCCCTCGGCAAGGCCTACCGGCTCACGGTGTTGGATCTCACCGGCATGACCGTGCCGCAGGAGATCGTCGAACTCCTGCCCGAGAGCGTGGCCCGCGAAAACACGATCTTTCCGCTCTCGGAAATGGGAAGTGTCCTACGGCTGGCCACCAGCGATCCCACCGACATGGAACTCCAGGAGAAGCTCCGCTTCATCCTCAACCGCGACGTCGAGATGAGCCTGGCGCCGAGGCAGCAGATCGTGGAGGCGATCAACCGCCACTACGGCCTCTCCGACGGCGAGAGCGCCGACTCGATGATCCAGGAAATGACCGACACGGCGATCGACTTCACCGAAACCGCCGTGGAGCAGGCCTCCGCGGCCGCCGCAGAGGAGGCGTCGGATTCGCCGGTCGTGAAGCTCTGCAACCTGATCATCACCGAAGCGGTGCAGCTGCGGGCCAGCGACATCCACATCGAGCCCTTCGAAGACCGGATCCGCATCCGCTACCGCATCGACGGCCGGCTTGTCGAACGCGACAACCCGCCACGGCGGCTCCTGGGCGCAATCCTCTCCCGCATCAAGATTCTCTCCAAGCTCGACATCGCCGAACGCCGTCGGTCGCAGGACGGCCGCATCAAGCTCACCGCCGATGGCAAGGACTACGACCTCCGCGTCAGCGTGCTGCCCACCAACCACGGGCAGTCGGTCGTGATGCGGGTGCTCGACAAGGACAACATCCGCGTCGGCATCCGCCAGCTGGGCCTTTCGGAGCAGGACTTCCGGCAATTCAAGAACCTGATCCGCCGACCCAACGGCATCATCCTCGTCACCGGCCCAACCGGCTCCGGCAAGACGACCACGCTCTATGCCTCTCTCAACGAACTGAACCGGCCCGACACGAAGATCATCACCGCTGAAGACCCGGTGGAGTATTACCTCCAAGGCATCAACCAGGTGGAGATCAAACACCAGATCGGGCTCGACTTCGCCCGCGTCATCCGCGCCATGCTGCGGCAGGCGCCTAACGTGATCCTCGTCGGCGAGATGCGCGACACGGAGACGGCGCAGATGGGCATTCAGGCATCGCTCACGGGGCATCTCGTGTTTAGCACGCTCCACACCAACGACGCCCCCGGTGCCATCACCCGCATGATCGACATGGGCGTGCCGGCCTACCTCGTGGCTTCAAGCGTGGTGGCGGTGCTCGCCCAGCGGCTTGTGCGGGTGGTCTGTACGAAGTGCAAGCAGCCCCACCAGCCGCTCGATTCGCAGATCCAGGAGGCGGGCATCACGCCGGAACAGCTCAAGACCGCCACCTTCATGAAGGGCCGCGGCTGCGTGAACTGCCAGAAGTCGGGCTACAAGGGCCGCCTCGGCATCTTCGAGCTGATGGTGATGAACAACAAGATCCGCGAGTTGGCCTTTCAGGGTGCGGCCACGACCGACATCCGCCGCGCGGCAGTGGCCACCGGCATGACGGTGATGTTTGAAGATGGCATCGAGAAGTCGCTCCGCGGCATCACCACGCTCGACGAGGTTTTCCGCGTGTCGAAGAAGGCCGAGTAAGGCGGGATCACGCCGCATTTTCATAAAAGCCCCCGGCGCATTTTCATAAAAGCCCCCGGCGCATTTTCATAAAAGCCCCCGGCGCAAGCCGGGGGATCGTGGGATCGTTTGCCGACGGGAACGGTCCAACTGCCGCTCCCCTACCGGCCCCAAAAATGCATCACGGCCGGTGGCACCTCGCGGGTCTCCCATGCGGCCTCCGGCAAGAGTGCCGCGTCAAATGACGTGTCGGCCTCGACCACCATCAGGCTGCCCGCCGGCGCCGCCCGCATCATCACCTCGATCAACGCCCGCAGTTCGTCCCACCGCTCGGCGAAAAACGACCACGGCGGCGACACGAACACCACCCAGGAAATGTCGGTGGGCAACGGCGGCAGTCGCTTCGCCCACAGGAGCACGTCGCCCGGGCGAACCTCCACCCGACTCTCGAGCCCGAGCGACCGCACCGAACGCCGCAGCACGTCGGCCGTCGGGAAATGACGCTCGACCAACACCGCCCGCGCCGCGCCGCGACTGACCGCCTCAAACCCCAACGCCCCCGTGCCGGCAAACAGATCGAGTGCGAGTTTCCCCTTCACGTCAACGCCGAGCAGGTTGAAAAGGCTCTCCCGGACACGCTCCTTCATCGGCCGCGTGCGGGCCGCGGGGGTGAATTCCAGGAATCTGCCGCGGAGATCGCCACCGATGATCCGCGGTGGACTGGCTGCTTCGTCGCCATCGGCTGGGGGCGGGCGGCGGTCCGGGGAGCGACGGGAACGGTCCATGGCCAAGGATTCCGGGAAAACGGGAAAAGGTGTTATCGTACCCTCAGTCACGTGACTCGGTGTCGTGGGTTTCTTTTGCGTGGGTTTCTTTTGGAAGGAGAGAGGTCGATGGCCATGAGATGCATGCGGGCGGCGGTTGGCGTCTGGTTGATGGCGACGGCAAGCGTCTGTTTTGCCCAACTGCCGGCGGTGGATACCCACACCCACGACCCCGCCAAGGCCAAGGAGGAGTTTGAGGCGGCCCGCAAGCAGGAAAAGGAACTGATCGCCGAACTCACCCTGCTGCAGGCCGAATACCAGCAGCCCGGCGTCGATCAGAAGGCGATCGCCGCCAAGTTTGAGACTGCCAGGGAAAAGATTCCGGCCACGAAGGAGCGGCTGGAAACGGCTGCTTTCGCACTGGCCATGGCCGACCCCAAGAATCCCTCTGCCCGCGAACTCTGCGGCCTTGTGATCGCCTCCCGGCTGCAGATGGACGACGCCGTCGATGCGGTCAGGCTTGCCACCATCCTCGACAAGGCCGGGGTGACCGACGGCAATATCGACATGATGGCCGCGGCCGCCGCCATGATGCTTTCCAAACTCGACGAAGCGGCTGACTGGCTCACAAAGGCGGAAGCCAACGGCATTCAGAAGCCGAAGGTCGCAGAACTCCAGGCCAGCATCGAGGACGAACGGCCCAAGGTGGCCGCCGAGATGGCGTCTCGCAAGGCCGACGCCGAAGCCGACGACCGACCCCGCGTGACGATCACCACGTCGAAGGGCGACATTGTGGTCGAACTGTTCGAGGATGCGGCCCCAAACACCGTGGCCAATTTCATCAGCCTCGTCGAGAAGGGCTTCTACGACGGCACGCCGTTTCATCGCGTTATCGGCGGCTTTATGGCTCAGGGTGGCGATCCGACCGGCACGGGAACGGGCGGCCCGGGCCATGTCATCGACTGCGAGTGCGAACTGCCCGGCGCCCGCAAGCATTTCCTCGGCTCGCTCTCGATGGCCCATGCCGGCAAAAATACCGGCGGTTCCCAGTTCTTCCTGACCTTCCGTCCGACGGAACACCTCGACGGCAAGCACACCGTGTTTGGCCGTGTGATCCAGGGCTTCGATGTGATGCCGAAGCTCGCCCGCACCCAGCGGGAGGACGGACAGCCGATTCCCGGTCTCGAACCCGATACCATTGTGAAGGCCAAGGTTCTGCGGAAGCGGGATCATGCCTACGAGCCCAAGACGTCCCCTGATCCAAGAAAGTGAGGCCGCGTTATGACTGCAATGAGCGTGCGGTTGACTGCCGTGCTGGCGGGCCTGATTGCCAGTGTGTTGTTGACGGCCTCGGCCATCGCCGCGGAGCCGATAGCCCCAGCCCCGAACCAAGCCCCAAACACAGGAGCGTCACCGATGCCGACCGATCCAGCCGATGCAGCGTCGCAGGATCCAGCATTGGGCGGCCGACTGCCCGACGATCAGCTTCCGAAGAACGACAGGGAATGGGCGAAGCGGCTGACGCCCGAGCAGTTTCAGGTGGCCCGCAAGAAGGGCACCGAGCGGGCCTTCACTGGCAAATACTGGAACACGAAAACGCCCGGCACGTATCGCTGCATCTGCTGCGGCGAGCCGCTCTTTCGCTCCGGCGAGAAGTTTGACAGTGGCTGCGGGTGGCCGAGCTTCACCGCCCCGATCGACGGCCGGAAGGGCACGACGATCGCGGAGCACATGGACACGTCGATGTTCATGCGGCGGACGGAGGTGACGTGCCGTCGGTGTGGCGCCCATTTGGGGCACGTGTTCGACGACGGCCCGCCGCCCACGGGCCTGCGGTATTGCATCAATTCCGCGTCGATCGTGCTCGAACCGGCAAACGAACCGCAGAAGTAAAGCCGAATTCCCTTGCTTGCGCTGCGGGCTTGGATGGACGGGGGGGCCGCCACGCGGGCTCGGATGGACGGGGGTCCACGCGGCCAATTCCCAGGCAAGCCCGAAGCGCCAGCGAGAGGAAACCGCGACGCCGAAGATTTGTCGGGTTGACAACATTGGAAAAACGTGTACACACGTATACATGACGCGCAGCCCTGGTTTTGTAACCCGAACCGAACCGATTGCGTTTTTCCTCACATGGACGACGTACGGTTCATGGCTTCCGGGCGACGATCGCGGCTGGGCCGACAGTCGTGGACATCTTCGCGGCGCAGAACCGGCTCGGACGTTGCAGGCGAGCCGCCTCCTGGCGGAATGCCCACTTGCGCTCGGCGTTCATCAGCAGTTGGTTGTGGCAGATGTCATCGAGGCGCATTGCAAGATCCGCGGGTGGACGCTGCACGCAATAAGTTGCCGTCCTCAGCACGTCCACGTCGTCGTCACTGCCGTGGGTGTTTCGCCTGAGGACGTGTTGACCCAATTCAAAGCGTGGGCCACACGCCACCTCAAGGCGGCTTCGGCTGACGACCGAATCCAAAGCAGCCGAAGGAGGTGGTGGTCAGAATGCGGCAGCAAAAGATGGATTTATGATGTCGCGGGGTTGCAGGCGGTCGTGACGTACGTCACAGAGTGTCAAGACAAGCCCAGAAGTTGATGTGCGGCCGGGGGCCACCGCGCGCAATTCCATTCAAGCCCGAAGCGCCAGCGAGAGGAAACCGCGACGGGGGTTGTGAGGCGGACCGAATTCCCTTGCTTGCGCTGCGGGCTTGGATGGGCGGGGAACCCGCCACGCGGGCTTGGATGGACGTGACGCCGACGCCGCGCGCAATTCCCATGGCGGGGAACCGCGCTGCCAATTCCCATGCAAGCCCGAAGCGCCAGCGAGAGGAAACCGCGACGCCGTTCGCACTGGGTTGGATAACGCCGCTACTTCTGCGGGCCGAGGAGCCAGGCAAGCAAACCCTTTTGCACGTGCATCCGGTTGGCCGCCTCCTCCACCACCACGCTCTGCGGCCCGTCGATCACCCCGTCGGTCACCTCTTCGCCACGCCGCGCCGGCAGGCAGTGCATGAAGAGGGCGTTGGGGCAGTGCTTCATCAGGGCCTCATTCACCTGGTAGGGCCGCAGGTCGCTCGTTCGCTGCTGCCGCTCCTTCTCCTGCCCCATGCTCGTCCAGACGTCGGTGTAGACGACGGCGGCATCTGTCACGGCCGCCACCGGATCGGTCGTCTCCTCGATCTCCGCCTCAGGAAGGACTTTCTTCAGATGCTGCCGGAACGACTCGTCGAACTGATACGCCCGCGGCGCCGCCAGCACGAACCGCATCCCAAGCAGTCCGCAGAGCATCGCCAGCGACCGGGCCATGTTGTTGCCGTCGCCGACGAAGGCGAGCGTGTGCCCCGCGACGCGGCCGACGTGCCGCCTGAGCGTGTAGATGTCGGCCAATGCCTGGCAGGGATGGCAGTAGTCGGAGAGTCCGTTGATCACCGGCACGCTCGCCGCCGCCGCCAACTGCTCGATCGAGGCATGAACCTTCGAGCGGCAGACGATCACGTCCACATACTCGCTGAGCACCCGGCCGAAGTCGGCGATGCTCTCGCGCGACGATGAGAAGCCGGCATCCTCGCCCAAGAAGATGCTCGAGCCTCCAAGGTGCGCCATCCCCGCCTCGAAGCTCACCCGCGTCCGCAGGCTCGGCTTCTCGAAGACAAGCGCCAGCACACGGCCCGGCAGCAGGGCGTCGCGGCGGCCCGCGTCGTACTTCTCCTCGAGATCGCGCGAGACCGCAAACACGGCCTCGATCTCGTGGGCGGTCAGATCTTCGGGGACGATCAGGTGTCTCATGAAACTGACAATAGTTGCAAGGGGCTGGAATGCGACAAAGCGGCTGCCACGGCCACGAAACCGGCGTGCTCAGGAACGGGAGGCCACTTCGAGAATGGCCTGCGACAGACGGTCGCAACCGTCGTGGACCTCGTCGGCCGAGAGCGTCATCGCCGGCAGCAGGCGGATCACATGGCCCTGCGTGCAGTTGACGAGGAGGTTTTTCTCGAGGCACGACTGCACGACGGCAGTGCCATCGATCGACAGCTCGATCCCGATCATCATGCCAAACACCCGCACGTCGCGGACCACGTCGCACCGCGACTGGAGATCCTCCATCCGCTCGCGGAAGATCGCGGCGGTGCTGTCTACATGGTCGAGCAGATGATCCCGCTCGATCATCTCGATGGCCGCGATGCCAGCGGCCGCCGCGATGGGATTGCCGCCGAAGGTGGACGCGTGCATGCCAGGCCGCAGGTGCTTCGCCAGTTCGACCGTGGTGAGCATGGCGCCCCCCGCGATCCCGGCGCAGAGGCTCTTGGCCATCGTGATCACGTCGGGCGTGACGCCAAAGTGCTGGTAGCCGAACCATTTGCCCGTGCGGCCGCAGCCGCACTGAACCTCGTCAAACACGAGCAGCAGGTCGCGCTCGTCGGCAATCCGTCGCAGCCCCTGCAGGAAGCCCTCGGGGGCCGGCACGACGCCGCCCTCGCCCAGGATCGGTTCCACCATGATGCCGCCGGTGTGTTCGTCGATCAGTTTCTCAACCGCGGCGAGATCGCCGTGCGGGGCGTATTGAAAGCCCGCCACCATCGGCCCGAGGCCCTCGTGGTATTTCGGCTGCGCGGTCGCGGAGACGGCCCCCATTGTTCGCCCGTGGAAGCCGCCCTTGAACGTGACGATCTTGTAACGCTTGCCCTCGGTGCGGAGCCGCACGAGTTTGATCGCCGCCTCATTGGCCTCGGTGCCCGAGTTGCAGAAGAAGGCCTGGCCGCCGAACGACCGCTCCGAGAGCAGCTTTGCCCATTCGCCCTGCGGCTCGGTGTACCAGCTGTTGGGGACGTGGATCAGCTTCGCCACCTGCTCCTGCACCGCCCGCACGACCGGCTCGGGGCAGTGGCCCAGAAGATTGCAGCCCCAGCCCGGGAAGAGGTCGAGGTATTCGTTGCCTTCCGCATCCCACACCTTCGAGCCTGCCCCGCGGACGAGGCAGACCGGATACCGCTTGTAGTTGGGCACGACGTAGCGGCTGAAGGTGTCTACGACTTCCTGCGTTTTTTCGCCGAGTGAAGCAGGGGAGGCGTCGATCGTGGCCATGAGGAGGCTCCAAGATGGCGGAAGGAACGGACGAGGGAATAAAACCGGCTACCGGCCGGCGGCGGCCGCCGCCGGTGCGGCGCGGGCGGAGAGGTTGATGGCGTCGTCGCGGACCAGTTCCGTGCCGACACCGCTGGTGGTGTAGATCTCGAGCAGGAGCGAATGCCGCAGGCGGCCGTCGATGATGTGAATCTTCTTCACGCCCTGTTCCAGCGTGGTGAGGCAACCCTCGATCTTCGGGATCATGCCCGAGGAGATCGTGCCATCGTTGATCAGCCGGCGGGCTTCCGTGGCCGTGAGCGAATGGATAAGGCTTTCGGGATCGTTGACATCCCGCAGCACGCCGGGGATGTCGCTGAGCACGACGAGCTTCTCGGCACCAATCGCCGCGGCCACCGCGGTGGCCGCGGTATCGGCGTTGACGTTGAGCTTCTCGCCGTCTGCCGTGATCGCCATCGACGGAATCACCGGCACCTGCCCGGCGTAGGAGAGGTTGTCGATCGTGAGCCGATCGACACGCGTGACCTCGCCCACATGGCCGAGGTCGAGCGGCTCGCCGTCCGGCCCATCGAGCGTCAGCTTCTCTCCATAGAGGACGTTGGTCGAGAGAAAGTTGAGCGACATGGCTCGGCCGCCGTATTCCTCGATCTTCGCCGTGAGGTCGTGGTTGAGTTCGGTGGCGAGCACCTTCTCGACGATGTCGAGCGTGGCCTGGTCGGTGTAGCGACGGCCCTGCACGAACCGCGGCTCGATGCCCGCCTTGTCCATGGCGCGGCTGATGGCCTTGCCACCGCCATGCACGACCACCACACGCATGCCGAGCGTGGACATGAAGACGATGTCGAGCAGGAGGTGGCGGAGCGAATCCGGGTGCTCGACGACGCTGCCACCGAGTTTGATGACGGTGGTTGTGTCGCGGAACTTGCGGATCCATCCGAGGGCTTCGATCAGCGTGTCGGCCTTCTGGATGGCCTTCTGCTGGACCTTGGAGATGACGGGGCTGCTGGGCACGGGCGGACCGATCCTTGGTAAGGGCGGAGGGAAAGGATGGGCGAACGGAAACCGATCAATCCTACCAAGCCTACCGGAACAGGAAACGGTCGATTTTTGGACGGCAAACAGCCGGCCAAGCCGATCACCGCGAGACGACCTCGGCAAAGCTGCCGGATTGCACGACCCGTCCCTTTTCGAGGCGGTAGAGCGTGTCGCAGTCGGCGACGGTCGTCAGGCGGTGGGCGACGATGATCAGGGTCTTGGTGCCGTGGAGGGCGTTGACGGCGGCCATCACGCCCTTTTCGGTGTCGACGTCGAGGGCACTGGTCGCCTCGTCGAGCACGAGCACCTCCGGATCATGATAGAGCGCCCGGGCGATGCCAATCCGCTGCCGCTGGCCGCCCGACAGCCTGACGCCCCGTTCGCCCACGAAGGTGTCGGCTCCCGCCGGCAGGCTGTCCACGAACTCGTCGAGCTGGGCCGCCTTCAGAGCCCGCCGGACAGCGGCGTCGTCAACATCTTTCTCAGGCACTCCAAACGCGATGTTTCTGCGGATCGAGTCGTCGCAGAGGTAGATCGTCTGCGAGACATAGCCGATCGTGTCCTGCCAGCCACGGAGGTTGTCGTGGATGTCTGTGCCATCGACCGTCACCTGTCCTGCCGCCGGGGGCAGCAGTCCGAGGATGACGTCAACGAGCGTGCTTTTTCCGGCACCACTGCCGCCGATGAAGCCGACCGACGCCCCGTGCGGAATGCGAATGCTGACCGAATCGAGGACATTCTCGCGGCTGCCCGGGTAGCGAAAGCGGACGTTGTCCAGAACGATCGCATCGCGGAACGACAGCGGCATCGTGGGCCGGATGGAAGCGGTCGCTCGTGCGAGGCCCAGTTCTTTCTGGAGGTCGATCAGCATGCCATCGGCGGTGCGGAGTCGGTGGATCGCGGAGGTCATGTGGTTGACCGAGGGGAGCATGCGGAACGCCACGGTGGCAAACAGCCCCAGCATCGGAAGCAACCGCTCGGAGGGCGTGCCCTGCCACACCATGACGGCCGTGAGAAGCAGGAGGGCCGCGACGGCGAGCAGTTCGAACCAGAGCCGTGGCACCTGATGGACCAGCGATTGCAGGGCCGCCATCCGGGCTTGTCCATCGGAGTGGTGGCGGAACTGGTCCAGGAACTCCTGCTCGCAGCCACGGATCTTCACGTCCTTGGCCCCGCCGAGCCCCTGCTGCACGTGCTTGATGATCATTTTCGCGTGGTGGCGCTGGGCGTTGGCCCAGCGACGCGCTCTGGGCCGGGCGGTCGCGTTGAACAGCCATGCGGCGGCCCCGAGCATGCCCGCCACGACGATCGCGCCGGTGGGCTCGAACCAAAGGAGGAGCCCGACCAGTCCGCTGAGCACGAGCGCCTCGGAGACGGTCATCAGGAAGACACCGCAGATGTGCGAGAACTCGTTCGATTCGTTGATGGTCCGCATCAGTTCCGCCGAGTGCCGCTGCAGATGAAACGTCCACGGCTGCGCCAAGTAGATGGCAAACAGCCGGCGGCTTGTGCTCGCCTGGGTGGCGGTCACAAACCGCGATTGCCAGTAGGCCACGAAGAGCAGAAAGGCCGACTTGACGGCGTAGACGCCCAGGAGCAGCAGGAGCACCAGAAGGATCAGTTGGTTGGACGACGGATTGCCCAGCCACTCGAGCCAGGAGGCCAACCGCGGAGAGGGTTCGCTATTCCCGCGAGTCATGAAGGCCAGTGCGGGCACGACCAGGCCGACGCTGAACGTCTCCAGCGCGGTGCCCATCAGCACCAGGGCAAAGAGCACCACCCCGGCGCGGCGTTGCCGCGGAAGCAGGATCGACCAGATGTGACGGGCTGTCGTCATGGCCCTTCCAGCGTAATCAAAAAACGCGAAAAGGCCTGTTTTTGGCAAAAACGGGCGGAAATCCGGGCATGACACGCGAGACGAGGTTCACACCCGGAGTCCCCCGGCTTGCGCCGGGGGCTTGCATGGATGCATGGAAGCCCGGAGCGTTAGCGATGGGATGTGCTCTGGCTTCCGATCCCCCGGCTTGCGATCCCCCGGCTTGCGATCCCCCGGCTTGCGATCCCCCGGCTTGCGCCGGGGGCTTGTATGAGTGCATGGAAGCCCGGAGCGTTAGCGATGGGATGTGCCCCGGCTTCCGATCCTCCGGCTTGCGATCCCCCGGCTTGCGCCGGGGGCTTGTATGGGGGCGTGAAACTAAAACGCCACCATGAATTGCGTCTGGATGGCGGTGCCCGTGGAGCCGGCTCGGTATGGATAGAGAATGTTCTGCGCCGGGTTGCGGTTCAAATGGAGGGCCTCGAGCGTGAACCGGCCCTGACGGGACTGGTTCACATACCAGTTGAAGCCGCCGCCATATTCCTGGCCCGTGCCGTAGGGACCGGTCACCACGCTCGAACGGGCGTAGACCTCGTAGGTTCGAGGCACGAAGCACCACGATAGGTAGCCCTGGCCACCGTGGTCGAAGATGCTCGACCGCGCGAATGGGCCGGTGCCCTGAAAGCCGTTGAGCGTGCGGAAATAGTATTCGAAGTTGGCAGCCCAGCCGCGGTATTTCCAGCCAGCGTCGACGGTGGCGAGATGGTAGCGAAACTGTTCGACGCGGGAGCCGGGACCGAGGGCACCGGGCAGTGCCAACGCGGTGCCATCGGAGAGTCGAACGATCGTGTCTTCCGGATTGAGGCCCAGGACGCCGAGCGCGTACGTGCGGCCGTAGACACCACTGGTGCCCAGTCGGATGGCGGCCTCCTCGTGTTGCTCCATGTCGCCATAGCCGAAGCCGAAGGGCGAGAGCGGCTCCCACCAGGTGTTGCCCGCCCAGGCCATCGAGGTGCCGCGGCGGAGAACACCCGACGTGCCCCCGTCAATCGCGTTCCAGACTCCCGCCTGGTAGTGAACGGTATTGTCGAGCAACGATCCGACCGCCGCGGCGCCCGGACTGAAGCCGGGCCGGAAGAAGGTGTTGGCCATGCTGCGGTCGACGCCGAGATTCCACGGCGAGGCAGAGAGCCACTCGCGAGATCCTGGAACCTGCGTCACGCCGGCGCCGAGCGTGGCCGCCTCGCTGAACTTCCAGCCCGCCATGCCGATGGGCACGACGCCCGACCGCGCGCCGCCGTCGGAGGTGCCGAAGAAGGCGAAGTTGTAGATCAGCCGTTCGTCGACCACGTGGCCTGTGAAGGAGATCAGGAAGCGGTTCAAGTTGACCGTGTTGATGTTGTTGATCGGCCGCACCACGCCCCGGGAGTCGGTCCACGTGGTCGCCCCGCGGGCAAACTCGAGCCAGCGGAGCTGCATGTAGCCACCGAGCGCCGCGGCAAACGGAAAGTCGCCGCTGCGGGGGGCTGCCTTGTAGAGCAGCAGGCCACGGGGCGGCGCGAAGTCGGTGGCGGGGATGTATCGCGGGCGAGGAATGCCACCGAGGCGGGCCTCGACGGCCCGGTCGATCTCCTGCCGGATTTCCTCGGCGCTGAGCGATGTCTCGGGTGCCGGAATCGACTCGACGACAGCATCCTCCGACGGTTCCGGGGCGTCGAACGCATCGCCCGGAATGACATCCTCAACGGCCTGCTCTTCCTCGACGGGATCGATCACCAGTTGGGCGAAGGCGGAGCTTCCAGATGCCGTCAGCGCAACCGCGCACGTGAGCCAGCGGAGCCACTGCCAGCGGCCGCCAGACCATGCGTTGGTGCGTGGATGCCGGGGCATAGAGGGGGCCGGAGCGGATGGGGTGGGCGGAATCGACCACCATCAGAATCGGGTCTGGATGTGCCGGTTGTGTAGGTTTTCCTAGTTCGGCAATCTAGGCAAAGCGAGTCGTGTGAGCGGGCTTCAAGGATTGTGCCGGATGTGCCGATTGTAGGGATGGCCCGCCTGGTAGCCGACCCGATCGTCGGGAGGCACCACTCCCGGGGCGGCCAGGTCTGACCGGATCAACCGGAGGACGCACTTCAAGGGGACTACCCCGTGAGTCAGTTGCGTCGTCGCCCTGTCATCGCTCAGCCCGGGCGTCTGTCCTGGCTGCTGTTTTTGATTGCGCTGGTCTTGATCGCGCTGGGCGTCACGGCCGCTGGGACCTCGAGCGCCGTCGAACTCTTCGAGGGGCCGAATGCCCTCTTGGAAATTCCGGCTGAGGCAGCCGTATCCGAACTGCCCGCGCCGCGCGAGATGCCCTCAGACATCGCGGCGGAACTCAAGCGGTTGCAGAAGCAGATCGACGAACTGCAAGCCGCCAGGAACGCCGCGTCGGGCGGTGAAAAAGCAGCGTCGAAGTCCGCGGACAAAGAGAGGATCGGTGGCAAGACTGCCGAGAAGGCTGAGAAGGCCGGCGAGAAGACCGAGAACCCTCTGGCCGACCGGCTCTCCACCGTCGAGAAAAGTCTGGGCAAACTCTTCGACTCAAACGATCAGAAAAAGAAGGAAGACGCCAAGAAGCCATCGTTTGTCTTCACCGGCCAGGTGCAGGCCGACCAGATCTATTTCGGCCAGGATGCCATCAGCCGCGCGAGCGTGGGCGATCTCCAGGATGGCGCCCAGTTTCGTCGGCTCCGCATCGGCGCCCGCGGCACCAGTTTCGAGGTGCTCGAATACTCGCTCGGCGTCGACTTCGCGCTGGCCAACCAGCCCAGCTTCCTCGACAACTACCTCGAATGGAAGGAGCTGCCTTTGCTGCAAAACGTCAGGGCCGGCCACTACTTCGAGCCCTTCTCGCTCGAACGCGTCACGCAGAACCGCAACAACACGTTCATGGAGCGGTCGCTGGTCGACACGTTCGCCCCCGCGCGAAACATGGGGGTGATGGCCTACGGCAACACGGAGAACGAACTGGCGACCTGGGCCATCGGCACGTTTCGCACCAACAGCGACAACACGGGTAACGACTCGTTCGACAGCGGCCAGGCGCTAACGATGCGGGGCACCTGGCTGCCCTGGTGGGACGAGGAGAGCGACGGCCGTTTTTATATGCACCTGGGCGCGGCCTACAGCTATCGCAAGGCCTTTCAAGATCAGGTCCGCTTCCGCAACACGCCGGAAATCCGCAAGCAGCAGCCGTCCAGCAACTTCGGCCCCGTGGGGCCGCCGAGCCCCAGCAACTACATCAACGGCGCGCCGGGGCCGTTCGCCCCGATCTTCGTCGACACCGGCAACATCAAGTCCGACCACTTCCAGCTCTTCGACCCCGAGTTCGCCCTGATCCTCGGGCCCCTCTCGCTGCAGTCGGAATACGCATTTGCCATCGTGGACCAGCCCAAGGGCGAGCCGCTGTTCTTCAATGCCTACATGGCCCAGGTGAGCTACTTCCTCACCGGTGAGCACCGCCCCTACGACCGCAAACAAGGCATCCACAAACGGCTCGAGCCGTTCGAGGACTTCTTCCGCGTGCGGACGAAGTCGCAGGGCGTGCAGAACGGCCTCGGGGCCTGGGAGGTCGCGGCCCGGTTCTCCAACATCGTGCTCAACGACAAGAACGTGCAGGGCAACAACCTGACCGACTTCACCATCGGCCTCAACTGGTATCTCAACCCCTACACGCGTTGGAAGTTCAACTACATCCGCGCTTTCCTTCAGGACGAGCGCAAGGGAAACAGCCTCACCGATGCATACGGCATGCGGATCGACTTCGACTTTTGAGGGCACCATGCGGTTTCACGCCATCATCGCGGCACTGAGCCTGAGCCTAATCGTGAGCCTGATCGTGGCCAGCGACCTTTCTGTCGCGGCCGATGCCGTCGTCGCCACGGACACGGACAAAAAGAAAGAGGAAAAAAAGAAAGAGGAGAGCAAGAAAGACGACAGCAAGAAGGAGGAGGGCAAGAAAGAGAAGTCCAAGGAAGAGTCTCCCAAGTGCATGCACTGTGGGGCCCGGTGCGGCCTCGAGGCGGTGTGTGTCTGTGAGTGTGGCACGAAGAAGAAACCGAAAACCGAATACGAGGCCAAGTGCGACCCGATCTGCGTGCCCCGTTGCAGCGGCCTGCCGTGGCCCTTCTCCCGCTGCCGCCACGGTGGCGGATGCACCGATTGCCAGTCCGACGCATGCCGGGCCTGGGTGCGGCACCGCAAGAAACTCGTCAAGGAGACGAAGGACGAGGAGGTCTCCGTGATCGAGCGGAAGGTGAAGTACGTATGCTGCCAGTGTTCAGCCACCGGCAAGACCGACTGCTGCAGCGGCGCGACCAAGCATGGCGGCTGGTGGCCGCACTGGCTGCGGTGGATGCCGGCCTGCGGCGCACCGTGAACAGGCCGAAGGAGTTCGACCCGTGGCCACGAGTTTTTAACTTGTGGAATCCGTGCCGGGGACCCAGACAAGTTAAAAACTTGCCGCCACGAGGGAGAGAGAGGGCCCGGACAAGTTAAAAAAATTGCCGCCACGGGGAGGACATTCAGTGCCATTCACCCGTTTCCTACGACGTGCCAGGGTCGCACGCACGACTGCGCAAAAAACGCCAAAAAACGTTGTAAATGCGTCAGAATGTCGTGCGGTGGTGTACAACGAGCGGCACTTATGAAGCCGCCCCGCAATCTCGCCGCGCAGCCCCTTGTCGCCGTCCTCGTGCCGGCGAGTACCGGCTGGGGACGCAGCATCATCAAGGGCGTGGCCGCCTTCGCCAATCGACACGGCCCCTGGCACCTGCACGTGGCCCCCGAAGGCGAGCAAAAAACGCTGCCGCAGGGCTGGAAGGGGGATGGCATCATCGCGCGGGTCTCGACGCCGGCGGTCGCGAGATCACTGCTCGGCATCGGCTGCCCGGTGGTAAACGTCTCTGGAATCACGCTCGAGGGAGTCAGCCAGCAAGTGCCGCGTGTGTTCAACGACCTGCAGGCGACTGGCGAGATGGCGGCCCGCCATTTTCTCGACCGGGGCTTCAGCACCTTCGCCTACGTTGGCCCACCGAAACTGGCCTACGTGCGTGAGCATCAGGAAGCTTTTGCAGCCGCACTCGGTCAGGCCGGTCACTCGTGCTATGCGCTCGGGCTGAACCCCGGCCTGGAAACGGCGGGCCGGCCGAGCCGACTGATCGAATGGCTCCAATCGCTCCCCAAGCCGGTGGGCTTGCTGACCTGGGCCAACATTCAGGGCAGGGCGGTGATCGATGCCTGTCGCAGGGCCGGACTGCTCGTCCCAGAAGACGTGTCGGTGCTCAGCGGCGTGGATGATCCGCTCCTCTGCGAATGCTGCATGCCGCACCTGTCGGCCATTACGGTCGCCGCCGAGCAGATCGGCGAGCAGGCGGCCGACTTGCTCCAGCTGCTGATGGAACGAAAGCCTCTGCCGCCGACACCGATCCGGGTGCCGCCGCTTGGCATCGTCACCCGTCAGAGCACCGACACGCTCGCCATCAACGATCCATTGCTCGTGCAGGCGATCGGCTTCATCCGCGAGCATGCGACCGAGCCGATCCGCGTGGAGGATGTGCTGCGGGTGGTTCCGCTGTCTCGCCGCAGCCTCGAACGAGCGTTTCAGGAACTCCTCGGCCGGTCGCCGGCCCAGGAGATCCGCCGCGTGAGGCTCGAGCGGGCGAAGCACCTCCTGGCGACGACCGACCTGCCGATCCCAAAAGTCGCGAGAGCCAGCGGCTTTGGAACCGGTGAATATCTGGCCAAGATCTTCCGCCAGGCCACCCGGATGACGCCGCTGAAGTACCGCGCGGTGACGCAGGTGCGGCACTGACGGCGCTGCCCGCAACCTTGGCCGGCGTCGCGAAAAGGCAGGATTTTGACGTATTCACGCCATAGTGCCTGAACCGCACAGCCCGTACGATTTCGACATAGTCGATAGCGAACACAGCATCGCTATCTCGTCGGCTGCGGGAACCGCAGCCGGCACGTGTCTCGTCAACTGCAGGGTGGGGGCAGTAGGTATGCACCAGAAGACTGGCGTCGATCGCATCCGGGTGGGCTTTACGCTCGTGGAACTGCTCGTCGTCATCGCCATCATCGGCACGCTCGTGGGGTTGCTGCTCCCGGCGGTGCAGGCGGCACGCGAGGCGAGCCGACGTTCCTCATGTGGCAACAACCTCAAGCAGATCAGCCTCGCGTTGCACAACTACAACGACGCAAGAAACACGCTGCCGCCTCAGGCCACCTCGGCGACGTTCCAAACGATGAGGGGAACGACCCAATACCTTGAAGGTTACGGATGGCCGCTCCTCGTGCTCCCGTACTTGGAGCGGACTGAGGTCTTCACGTCGCTTACCAACGGGTCGCTGGCAGGCTTCTCGAACACAGTCAACTTCATCACCGGCAGTAGCGCGTCCGCCGACTTGGCCAGGCAGCCGATAAGCACCCTCGTGTGCCCGAGTTGCCCCCTGCCGACCCTCACGCCGGAGGCCGAATACAACATCGCAGCCGGCACCACGACCAACTCGTCGGGCTATCGTTCGAGCAAGATGAACTACGCCGGCAGTTCGGGGCCATTCACGCTCGGCTGCACCGGCACGACCACCGACACGCTAGCCCCGTGCGTGGAATGTTCGAGCGGAGCGATCCGCAAGCTTCGCGGCAGACCGTTTAAGGAGATTGTCGACGGACTGTCGAAGACATTCCTGATCGGAGAGGTGGGCGGAATGGCCGACACCGCGCTCCCCGGATCACCGAAGACCGAACGCCTGCCGGGGCTGTGGCTGGGAACATCTTCCACCAGGGTCGACAACGTAGGGTCAGTCACGCTGGTGCGATCCACTCGCTACAAGGTCAATCAGGGCAGCTACGAAGGCTTCGGCAGCAATCACCCGGGCGGTGCGAACTTCGCGATGTGTGATGGAGCGGTGCGGTTCGTCGGCGACACGATCGGCTCGTCGACCGGGGGCAACTACCAGGCGGTCAGCGGCACGTACGACCCTGCGCCTCTGCTTGCCACCATCCGCGCGATCACGGGCGTGTATCAACGACTCAGTTCCGTAGCCGACGGTAACGCCACCGGGGATTTCTGATCGTGCCGCGATCCCTGCTTTTTCCTGGAAAAGTCGTCGTAGTGCTCGCGAGCGTCGTCGCCGCTGGCTGCCAGCCCGGCGTGGGGGCCACCGCCACGGGCGTTGTCTCGTTCAAGGGTCAGCCAGTGCCAGCCGGGGTGATGGTGCAGTTTCAGCCCCAGGGGCCGAATGCGTCGCCCTCGATTGCCGTCACCGATGAAAAGGGCCGCTACGACCTGCGATTCAACGCACGGATTCGTGGCGTGCTGCCCGGTGAAAGCGTCGTTTCCCTGTCGATCGTGACGGAACCCAACCCCGAGGGAAAGGTTGTCCTGCCCGACGCCTTGAAGGGCCTGAAGATCCCCGCGGCCTACGGCGACATATCCACGCTCAAAAAGACCGTGAAGCCGGGTGCGAACGTGATCGACATCGACATCGTTCCCTGAGACGCGCGATTCGGCGCCGAA